>CAYWDE010000001.1:0-69401 GCA_964456885.1 uncultured bacterium
TTGTTCTTAAAAACCGCAATGGTCCGTCAAACCAGTCTATTTTCTTGCAATTTGATAAACCTCTATCTATTTTGAAAGAAAAACCTAAAGAAGATCCTTCTTATAGAAAAGATTGGAAGTAATGAGCAAGAACCAAAAAGCACAGCATCCCAACACAGTAACCTTAGAACAGTGGGATGCTGACTACGAGCTTCAAGTTGTTGATAAGCAATCTAGACAAGTCATTCGGACTATTCAGAAAGTAACAGAAAAATCCTTAGCGGAAGAATTAGCTGAATCCCATGAGATTCAGATCGTTAATAAAAAAACAGGGAAAGTCGTTCAAACCATTCAAAATGAGAAAGATAAATCATTTACACTTTTGGGCGTTCCTCTAACGATCAAGAAAGATGAAGAGAAGGAATGGGAAGAGATTATTAGTCCCCTCAGAAATTTCAGTGACCAACAGCTCTCTAATCTGAAAAATATCGTTAATGATCTTGGTCCTTCTCTTCAAAAAACTGTTCTCTCAGACGCGATTCAGAAAATCCTCGATCAGTCTTCAACCGAGGAAACTTTTGCCCTCCCCTCTCACGGGGTTATGTTTACTCTGCTAGCGATGTTTGCCGGAAAACCGGATAAAATCCCCCGTAAACTACTAACCAAACCTCATACTGAATGGTCTGAAGATGAGAAGCATGAGGCTGAAAAATTTCTTAATTCAATTATAAGGAAAGAAAGCAGCACCTCTTATCGAGGTGGGAAAGAAGAAACTACAGATAAATACATAGCGATCGTTAGCGATAATCCTAAAATTGAAGCTGAAGCCGATATCTCAATGTCCCTCTTTAGAGAAGATCTTCGGTTCCGAGAAGAAAGCTTAGCTATTTATATTAAAAGAACCTTTGGCCCGGAAGGGCTGCGTCACCTTCTCGGCCTTCTGATTGGTCTAGAGGAAAATTTTAGAAAAGGGCATTTCGAGTGGAGCGTAAATGATCATCTAGAGAGGTTGGGATATAAAAGAAAGCTTAGTGGTTCTTTTGATTTAGACCTTAAAAAAACAGCCAGCGAAATCATCAAAGTTTTTACAAGCCTTTTCATCACCGCCAAAAAGAAGGACGGCAAAAAAGAGGTCATTCAAGGAGAACGCTTATTTAGTATTGATGGGTTCAGAAAAGAAACATTTGATAAGGTCATTATCGATGAACGAATCAAGTTAAGAGCTACAGATTTTTGGTTCAAGAACGCATTCGAACCAAAAGATGGTCATTCCGGAAAATATACAAAGCTTCTCAAAAAAATTGCCCAAGAAAATCACCGAGAGCACCCCCTTACTATTTACCTCGCCCCCCTCTTGGCTATATTCTGGCGGATGAATCCGGAACAAAAAATGGCTGTTAACGGACTGATGGAATGGTGTGATTTGGACACCGGAAAATACCGTGTCCGAGATTTAAAAACTCTTGAGTCAGAATTGAACTACATGAAGGATCAAGGGTACTTGGGGCATTGGTCTAGCAATGGAGATAATCCCATTCTTTCTAATTGCTCAGACCCATTTAATCTTTTATTAATCCTAACTCCTCCAAGATGGTTGGATAACGAGTTAAAGTTGATCCAGGAGAAAAAAGAAATTCCTAAATTAACAAATGAGCTTTCTCAAATACTCACACTCGAGGAGCTAAAGGATATTTTCAAAAAATCAGGCTTATCTATGCGACAATTTAGCACTAAAATTGGGTTAACAAATCCAATGGTTTGTTATCTTCTTAATGGAAAACGGCCAATTACAAAAGATATTTCAGAAAAACTACTGAAATATCGAGAAAAGCTAGCAGAGAGCTAAGCATCTACGCTAACAAGTGCTAACAAAATCTACCCCTCTCATTCACCAGAAAAGGGAACTCTCCCCTGGCGACTGTTAACAAGATCGACCCGTCTCAGCACCGGTTTTCTCTATGCTAACAAGCGCTAACAAAATCTACCTCTCTCAGTCACTGGAAAGGGAAACTATCCTCTGGCAACCGTTAACAAGATCGACCCATCTCAGCACTGGTTTTCTCTATGCTAACAAGTGCTAACAAAATCTACCCCTCTTAGTCACCAAAAAAAGAAGCTATTCCCCTTACTCGTTAACAAAATCTACCCCCCTTACTCACCAAACCTACCCCTCTTAGTCACTAGACCTACCTCCCTGAGTCACTGAAGTTTTTGCAAAGCGTTGGTTTTTAAAGGATTAATCTAGCGCTAACAAGCTTAATTAGAATCTAAAGAGATTCTAAATGTTAGCACCCCCTCTCGCTTACGCTTCGGGTGTTGTATAAGAAAACTGTGTAGGATCCACTAGGTGGCAAAATTGCATTTCTTTGCGCTTGCTCTCATTGTTATAAACATCGGGCGGATATATACCCGTGAAGAGATTCCCAAAAAATACAGTATTCTTCTTCGAATTATTTTTGCCTGCTGGTGTAACTCCTCAGCAAAGTATACAACGCGGAGAGAATGTGTTGAGAATTACTTATCAAGTGCAATGGGAAAATTAAATGCCCGGAAGACTAATTAGCACTCCGGCTTTTTTCTTCTTCTAAGATTTTCTGGCCTGTTGCTTTAGGAGACCCATCTCCATTTACATACGAATAAAGGCTTGTTGTCGTGATCCCCAGCCGTTTTGCTACTTCAAATGCCAAGTTTTTTGGATCAGCCATCGCCGCCATCGCCATTTTAATCATGGGGGCATCCATCTTGCGCCGTCGGCCGCCTTTCCTCCCTCGAGCCCTTGCGGATGCCAAACCTGCTTTTGTTCTTTCAGAAATTAGCTCTCTTTCGAACTCAGCCAAAGTAGCAAATATTCCGAAGATCATTTTTCCATTAGGCGTGGTCACATCAATCTGAGCTCCCTGGCCAGCCAAAACCTTAAATCCGATTTTTTGCTTTATGAACCCATCAACGAGATTAATGAGATGCCGCAGGCTTCTGCCGAGGCGGTCTAGCTTCCAAATCACAAGGAGATCACCTTCTCTCAAAGCTTTTAGGCATTCCTTCAATCCTGGGCGATCATCATGCCTTCCTGATGCTTGGTCTTGATAAATCCTTTCCGGAGCCACCCCGGCCTGAAGAAGTGCGTCTATTTGCAAATCTAAGAGCTGACTGCCGTCCCCTTTTGACACTCGAACATATCCGATCAACATTTATGACCTCCAATCACAAGAAAACCTAAAATAGAACCCTATATTCTTGCTTTGATTTTTGCAACGGGTTTTTTTGTGAATTTTGAAAAACTTTCAAAACTTTTGAAGACCGCAAAGAAAACGCTCGTTTTTTTGGCACTTTCCATAAGCTCCGGAAAGTTATAGAACGCTATTCGATATAAGCGGAAAACTTTTGCGACTTGTTTTTCTTATGGTAGGAAATTCCTTCCAGAATTTTCTCTCTACAAAAATCTAGAAGGGCTATAAAATCGTACCGGTTTACAACCACAGAACTTTAGAAGCAGAGCAATGATAGATTTTTAGCGAACGTATGCATTTGATTCTCTCTCTATCCCTTGTTTTCTTGCTAACCCAGATTTCTCAATACCTTTATCAATCCACTTTTTCATTAACTGATCTCATTAATAAAAAATTGAGTGAAAATTTTTTTGACAGAGCGTAAGATTCATTTTTAGCAGAGGACTGAGGATTGTCCTGGTTTTTCGAAACATAAAGCCTCCTTACAAAAAGTGATAAAAACATGAAGACGAAAGATCAAAAAACCCTAAAAGAAATCTCTAAGGAAATAAATCTCTCCGAAGATACCCTTAAAAAGGGGCTTCCGTCTGGATGGACAAGAACCACTATAGTTATAAGGGAAGAATTTTTAGAGAAACTCAAAGACATTGGATATTGGGAGCGGGCCAATGTTAAGGATCTTCTCGATGAGATTTTGGAGAACTTTTTTGCTTCTAGACCTACTAAGCCAAGACCAAAAGAAAAGAAGAAGATCTTAGGATAGACTCTGTTTTTTTCTAGCCTCATTTTCTTTGCGGCTGAGCCAGATTACTCCGATCAAACAAGCAGATATTAATCCGTTGATACCAGAAATGGGAAAGGGTCCAAATTTCCAAGGATCTTCAGAGCAAGACGGCCTGCTTTTTTGGCTTGCGATCAACAAGTTTTTATACGAAGCAAAATCTTCTACTTCAAAATGAGATTTGCACCGATCCTTCACTATTTTTAATTGAACCAAGGTATGATAGGTGGCAACCATGCTGCCTATTATCAATATGGCCTGACAACTTCTTCGAGCTAGATTCCCTAGAGAGGAAAACACTCCAACAAGCGCCGCGGTTAAGAGTAGGCAGTGCAAACCTCTTTGAACTAAGCAAAGGGAACAAGGAATTCTGCTCCCTATAAATTCCATAAGCATTGAAGCACAGATAGATAAAGCTGCGACTCCAGCGATCATCAAAAAGGTAGCTTTTTGAGGGAATTTATTTTGTAACTTCTGTAATCTCAACATTATCTTTCGCTAAAAGTGTTTGTAACTCTTCTTTTTTTCCAAATCCGTACCATTCTTGACGGAAAGCATTCCACCTAAATTTTCTGGTTTTTAAGGCAGCTATTCCATCAGCGGAAGCTTCTCCAATAAAGCTAATAATCAATCGTTGGGGATGATTGGACTGAAGCCATGCTTCATGTTTTTCAGTCCATCTTTTAATGGAGTTTTTATTAGACGCAGATTCTTTGATTTCAAGAAGAGCTCCAAATAGAACTTTCATGTCTAACTCATCCAATTCGGATTTTACTAATAACTCCCCTAACTCGATCATTTTTTTGAACTTGATCTTCCTTTCCTGCTCATTAATTAATTTTTGCCTCTTCTCCAGCCTAGCTCTTGTCTGGGCTAACTTTTCTTTTTCGGAAATTATTACTTCTGATTTCATGTTTGGATCTCGATATTTTATCTGATTAGTAATGTTTTGCATTCTATGCGGTTCCTGCATTTCCATCAACCCTCCCCTAGAGTTCCAAAGGAACTACCATAATATGCCAAAGGCTAATCAAAATAACGAAGGCTGATAAGACCAAAGAAAAGTAAAAAAGTATTTCTACGCAATATGCAAACGTTGTTTGCGATTGCTTTTCTCTCAAAAAATCGTATACTCAAACCTATCAACAGGAAAACTAGATGGCTATCGGTTATGCAAGGGTTGAATTTGTAAAGCGATCTGCAGGAAAAACCGCCTGTGCTAAGGCGGCCTATAATTCTAGAAGTAAAATTGACTTTCATGGCAATTGTGCGTTAGGACCAGAAACATTTAATTGGGCTAATAAGGAGTCCTCTACTTATCACGAGATCCTTATCCCCTATTGGGCTGATGAAAAATTCAAATCTCCCCAAGTTTTATGGAATGCAGTTGAGATTAAGGAGAAGAAATATAACTCGCAGGTAGCTATTGAGCTTCTACTTGCTCTCCCTGACGATAGAATCATCACCTTAGAAGATCGAATCCATCTCGCTAAAACCTTTGTTCAGCGCCACTTTGTTGATAAAGGCCTTGCGGCTCAAATCGATATCCATCCTCCTGAAAAAAGAATTAGAATTACGAGAGATAATCGAGAAATTGGTGTCTATAGGGAGATGCTTGGGAATATCCTTGAGGAGAAAGAAGATCTTCTTACTGTTCAATTCGATACCAAAAGGACTATATCCTTCAATCCGAAAGAGTTCACTGGGTTTATTGAGACGGAAAATAATTGGCACTCGCACGTCCTTATAACAACTCGGCGATTCCAGAAAGACGGTCTTGATCTTGAAGACACAAAAGCCAGAGATTTGATGCCTAGAATCTGCAATGGGAAAGTCGTTTCAGGAGAAGATTGGGGAAAACACTGGACAGATCATCAAAATAAGTTTTTTGAGGAAAAAGGGCTGAACTTAAGAGTAGATTCTCCAGGCATTGAGCCGCAAGAGCATCTAGGCCCTGTACGCATGAGAGGCCGGGCATTTGATCTTTTAGAAGAACATTCTCAAATTCTCGATAGGAACTCTATAAAAGTCAAAGATCCTTCTGAAGTTTTGAAGAAGGTTACAGAACGGCAAAGCATTTTCACTAAAGAAGACGTTGACCGCTTTATTGAAAAGCACCTCCCAGCAGAATTGCATACGTCTTTTAAGGATGATTTTTGGAGGCAAAAAGAACTAGTCACCCTTGTAAATAAGCAAACAGGAGAACTAACTGGGAAATTCACCTCTGAGAAAGTGATTGAAGAGGAGGCCAGCATCTTAAGATTGACTGACAGGATTCATAGCAAGGACTGCTTTCAAGTAAACCTCAAAAAGATAGAGAATTTCTCCCTCCCGCTCAATTCGGAGCAAAAAACAGCTTTTCAAGCCATTTTAGAGGGGAGAAAAATGGCTTGTCTACAGGGGTATGCTGGAACAGGTAAAAGCCATCTTCTTGCAGCTCTGAAAAATGCTTACACTGATTCTGGCTATCATGTCCGAGCTTTTGGACCCGACAATGCCACTGCGGATATTCTCAAAGAGAAAGGATTTAATAATGCTGAAAATATTTATCGTTTCCTCTATGGATTTCATAATTCTAAAAGGAATGCAGCTAAAAACAGAGAGGTTTGGATTCTCGATGAAGCAGGAAAGCTTGGAAACCGTCCTTTGCTAGAATTTTTAAAAGCCGCCTACAAACAAGAAGCCCAAGTGATTTTCTCTGGTGACCACGCTCAATTATCTTCAGTTGAGAGAGGGGGTATGTTCCGAGTTTTTTGCGAGCGATATGATTCCTCGACGCTTGAAGATATTCAAAGGCAGAAACAAGAAATCCAACGAGAAATCGCTAAAAATCTTGCTGTTGGTGAAATTAGCTCTGCAATCGACAAATTATGTTCAGTTTCTACTATCAAGTGGGCGGCGACTAAAAAAGAAGCTATGGAAGCGCTGATTTTCAAGTGGGCTCTTGATACAAGGGCTTATCCAAAAGCTTCGACTCTTCTCATAGCCCACTCTAATGATGAAGTACGCATTCTAAATGAAATGGTTAGAATGATCAAAAAAGAGCGAGGCGAGCTGTCTGATAAGGAATTTGTCTGCCAGACTTTTTTAGGCAAAGTTTATCTCAGCGTCGGTGATCAGGTCGAATTCCGGAAAAATGACAAGGCATTAGGTGTGACAAATGGACTCTCTGGCGTTTTGGTTGAAGCAGCTGAGGATAAATTTGTTATTTCGATCCGAGAAAATGGAGAAAAAAATCACATAGTCACTTTTAACCCGCAAAAATATTACTCCTACCAATTAGGCTATGCCACAACCCACTTCCGCTCTCAGGGCAAAACAATCGATAGGGCCTATGTTTTACATAGCCCAGCTCTCAATAAACGTTTTTTTTATGTTGGACTGACACGCCACTCTCATGAGGCATATTATTTTATTTCTAAGGACCAGGCCTATTGTCTTGCAGACTTGAAAAGACAGGCTCTCCGAGAAAGCACTAAAGAAAACACACTCGGTTTCACAACTATGGAAGCACTGGAGTCTCAAAGAACAAGGGAGGGTGCTCAAGAAAAAATCCAACAGCTTAAAGATTCTGACTCTTTCATTGGAAAAATCAGAGGGTATGGCCTAGCGGCTTTTGATCTCATTAAATCAAAAACTTCCGAAGTATTAGAACACCGAAGAGACAAGGCCCCATCGGAAGAATTTTTTATATCGCCTCTTTCTGATCTCTCCGTTAGAGCGGTTGTCAAGGAAGTTGAGACAGAGAGCAGCCCTATAACAACTTTGAAACCGCTCCTCTCTCAAGAGAAATCTCTCCGAAACGAGCTCTCGAATGTGTCCAACGTTGGACACATTCCAAAGAGTAAAAATCCTGAGTACCTCTTAGCAAAAGCTCAGAAAACAAAACAGAATCAATGGCTTGCTTTTGAGGGTAAGGAACAAGAAGCTTTGCGAAGCTATTTTTCTCTGTCAGCCGAAGCTTCCGTGCTCCAAAGTGTTGTGGATTTAGAAACCGACGGATCTTCCCCTGGTATTGCGACTGCCCCCCACTTTAAGGAATGGCAGGCTGCATGCGGAAAAAGGAATTCTTCTGCGCAATTTTTAACCCAACAATTCCCTTCAGAAAAGCTGCGTGTATTCCTAGGGGACAAAACAGTAAAGACAATTCATGACCAGGCATTGCGGCATCAAAATTCCGTTGAAAGATCTCTCAAATCAGAGGGCCCTTCTGTAGAAGAAGAACTTCGATCCAATGTGGAGCCCCTTCTTTATAAAATATTTCCGCAAGGCCCGTTGAGAAAGGACCGGAAAGAGTTTCGTTTTGGAGAAAAGGGATCCCTTTCTGTCGTTCATGCTGGAGAAAAAACGGGCCAGTTTTACGATTTTGAACGGCAAGAAGGCGGAGGGCTCTTAAAGCTAGTTCAAAGAGAATTTGGGCTTGGTCCTTTAGAAGTCCAAGAATGGGCTAAAAACTTCTTGGGCATGGTACAAGACATTAAAGTGCCAAAGTCTTTTTTAAGGCCGTCTAAAGAGGCTCTCATTGATCGAGATTGGGTTTCCGTAAAACCAGACCCCTCTATCCCTGCCCCCTCATTAGAAAATCTGCCCGGCAAAAAGCTGCATCACTATTTTGATGAAGCCGCCCGCCATCCATATCGGGATGAGAATGGTGATCTACTCTACTATCGCTTACGACTTAAAGACAAAAAGGATCCAGCAAATAAACTGACCCCTCCTCTCAGCTATGGATATTGGAAATCGAGTCCGGACAAGCTGACTTGGGAGCTAAAGGGATTCGAGGCAGGAAAAAAACTCTTATATAATCTTCCCCTGCTTAAGCAAGATCTGTCCTCTACCGTTCTTGTCGTAGAGGGTGAAAAAACGGCGGATTTAGCTAGCGGCAAATTTCCTGGAGAGAGTTTCATTTGCATCACTTGGCCAGGCGGAGCGGGGGCAGCGCTTCGCGCTGATTGGACTCCGCTAATTGGAAGAAACGTCATTGTCTGGCCGGATAATGATAGACCAGGATGCCAAGCAGGAGAAGACGTTTGCCATGAACTTAGGAAAGTTGGCGTACAATCTCTTCAAATGGTGGATCCTTCTTCATTGCTTAAACATTTCCCAGCAAAATGGGACCTTGCCGATCCCCTTCCAGCAGCTTCTAGTGAGGATTTGCCTAAAAAGCTACTGCAATCCGCTGTCTCAAAAGGGATCAATCCTCAGCAGGTATTATTTCGGGTTTCCTCTATTTATAAAGACGACCCTATAGATCGAGCTCGAGCAAATGAAATTCTCTGGAGAGTCGATGAGAGGCTGAGAGCTGACCTAGAACAAAGAAAGCACCCAAAGCTTAATGAAGTCATTCTCAATGAAACTGCTAGAATTTTATTAAGGCAAGACCAAAAAAACCGGGATCCCAACAAAGAGCTACTCAATTGGCAGATTTTGGTTTACGAAGCTCAATATGGCAAAGATCCTGCATCTCTCGAGATTGAGAGAATGGCAGAAGTCATCCGGCAATTTAAGCTGCCATCAGATCCTACGGATCGATCTGAGAAGCTGGCATTAGACAGATCTATTACTACCGCTTTTGAAAAAGCGTTTTCTGCCCATGAAGTTTCCAGAAAAGAACAGAATCTAGAGATAACTACAAATTCTCAAAAGCTTGATAAACAAGCTGAACAGTTGCAATCAATTGAGAAAATATCTCATGATCATTCTCAATCGTTGGAACAAGATAAATAATCTAGTTGGAGGAGGAAGTATGACTGTAAAATTAGTAAATGAAAATGATAAAGAAAGTTTAGAAAAATTTTTGGCTGAAGCTTGCTATTCTGGAGAAAGATTTGCCATTAAAGGAAAAGATGGGTTTTTAGCTGCTATTGTACCCATCGAAGATCTAGCTATTTTAGAGGAAATCGAAAAATTCAACCCAAGAAACGATTTATCTAGGAATTCAACATAGGTTTTGATGATCACTGCTTAACAGCATAAGTAGGAAAAAATTTTAGAGATTTGGCTTATAATAAGTAACGGCGTTTTTCTTCCAGAAAAAGCTATGAGAAAAAAATTTAACTATTGCACCGCGGGTTTTAAGGCTGTCTGCTCCCATTCCTTTAAAGCTTGTAATTCGGTTTGATGGTTTGCCCACAGAGAATTTAACGATGTGAAAACTCTAGAGCCGCCATCAAATAGAATAGTGATGCCACCAGCAGAAAAGAGAACTCCGCCCACACTCACACAAAATATCCCTGTAACGATCTCTCCGACTCCGAACATGAATTCCCGTACTAGCCTGGCTTGCTCTGGGTCGTCCCCCACTGAAAGTCATAGGCGATACTTGCAAGGGGAGCTTGTAGGCAGGCAGGACGATACTCTCCGTGGATTCGGTCATTGCCTATTGGATGCTTGTAATACAGATTTAAAGATGATGCATACGTACGATACCAAGCAAACAATCTTTCTATCGCGATTATTTTTAACGGGTTTTCCCCAGCCTTTTTCGCCTTTTCCCGGGCTACATCAAACTGATAGAAAGCAATCGTAGATTTTCCGCAAGACTGTGTGACAAAAGCCTCAAACATGCCAGAGGCATAATCAGCGCGCACGTTCTCTGGAACTGTTGAGCAAGCAGCAGAAACAGATTCTAGAAACAAAACTGCAAGAAATATGCAAAGTTTTTCATGCTAACCCCAAAAATCTCATGATTACAATAAGCAGGGCTCCAATATAAGAAAACGTTGCCACAGCAACGAACAGTAACGTGTGTGAGAGATATATTGTTTTCTTGGTTTTTTTCCATTGATCCCATGTGTACAGCATTTTGGGAACAATGATATAACTTGGCAGGATCAACAGGAAAATAAAGGTCACACTTTTCAAAATGGATATAGTTTGTAAGTCCATACGTAGAGCTCCTTGAGGGAATTAGATTTTAATAAGTAAATATTTATAGTCCACCTTTTTTCAGACAATATTTTTTCCCAATGAGCGGCATTTTGAACACTCTGTTTATCAAGCGTTGGGCTTCTTAAGGATCTATATCTTGCTTTAATAGAGCGTGGATCCCTTGAAGCTTTTGAATGAGAGATTTTGGGTACATCTAACTTTTTTGTATAAACGGTTATCATGCATATCCCCATGGCGCACATCTGGTCAATGGAATAGCAGTTTAAAGCTCTGAACTTTAATAAGCTGAAGCTTGCTATTCTGGAGAAAGATTTGCCATTAAAGGAAAAGATGGGTTTTTAGCTGCTATTGTACCCATCGAAGATCTAGCTATTTTAGAGGAAATTGAAAGATTCACCTCAAGAACAGACTTATATAGTAATCCAACCTAGATTTTTTAAAGTTACTGCCCATGAAATATTATAGAAAAAAATTTTAGACAATTAGCTTATAAATAGAGTTTTTTCAAGATCCGTAATTTACCCATTAGGATAGTTTTTTCTACACAGCTGCTCTATAGTTACTTCTAAAAAATCCCGTCTTTTATAAATTGCTTGAATTTTCTCTCTCTCTTTTTTATACAGCTCAAGGGTATCATCATCTTCAAAAGTTAAAAATCCAGGGATTAAAAATGTATTTAATCCCTGTTCTCTAAAGATTTGAGACCATAGACTCGAATTTTCCTTATAAAAATCAAGAGATCCTTTGTAGGGGAGGCTTTTTAAGAATTGAGCAACCTTTCCTTCTTTTCCTTCCATGTCCCCTTTCCAGGTAAAAAATAGGGTGTTTTTTTTCCCGAAACCGAAAAGAAGTCCTAAAGCTATGGTTGCATCTCTCTGTTCTTGGCTGGAACGTTCGTCTTTTGAATTGCCATCAAAAAATTTATTCCAGAATAAAGAATCTGGATTCTCTAAATCAAAAACAATCTCAAGTGGATGAAAATCTATTCCTGTAAATGACCTAAAAAAATCATAGTTTTCTGCTAAAACTAAGGCAGTTTTTATAACGTTAGCAAAGATGAAAAAATGTAGTGATAAATTATGTGTTGCTCCCTCATCTAAAATGGAGATATTCAGTGGTTTCCTGATCAGCATATATTGGCTGACTGGGAAATCTTTTTTAATTTTTTCCCATGCTCTCCAACCTTCCTCAGGTTCCCTCCAAAAGTTCTCCTTCTTCTTAGGTGTAGAATCTAAGAATGCTGTGCATAATGGCTTGCTTCCAAAAAGGACATAAGCGCCCGATTCTTCATCCATGATCTGATGGAACAAGTAATATAAAGCCCCTCTCTCTTTTTTTGTGAGACCATCGAGAGGTTTTTTACTGCTTTGGCACCCACAACAAATGGCTAAAAAAACTATGAGAAAAAAATACAATTTATGTAGGATAGTTTTTCTATTAAAAGGAAGGTTTAAAATGCTCAAAGTTTTTCTGTTTTTTTGTACTGTTTTTTCCACTTTCTCCTTCGCTACTGAAAATGAAGAGTTGATGGTATCCCAAAGTTTTATTTATCAGCAAATTGTTGAAAAGCAGCCAGACGCGGTTTTTTTCTGTACAGAAGAGCGGCTTTATCTAAGGCCTGAAAAAGTGATTCTAACTGATCGAGGAATCTTTGTGGGAGAAGTGGAAATCCCTACACTCCATTCAGATACAATGGGCTGCTATGTTTTAAGCAAGTCGAGCGGAAAATGGGTTTGCTGTACGAGGGACTGTCCAAACTTCAGAAACACCTTTCGTAATGAGTCTGGGTATTGTCCTGGGTGCGGTCGCAAAGGCTTGAGGTATGATGATTAATTCTTCTCATTACTTCATCCAATTGACGGCAAGGATACCCGGCCTTTAGGGCCAGGAGGAATTGCCGCTCCTCTGAATATTGTTTAAAATCCAAAAATAACTTATAAATTTTGCCGTGAAAAGAACGATTGCTATCAAACTTAGCTTTTCTGAAAGTCAGTTGCAAGCTTTTGAAGAGCTTCAGGAAAAGTTTTCTGCTGCTTGTAATTATATTGGCCAAATCGCTTTTGAAAATAAGGAGCGCAATCGGGTAAAACTCCACCATCTCTCCTACTACTCCGTACGTGAAAAGTTTCCCGAACTCGGCGCTCAAATGGCCTGCAATGCAATTGCAAAAGTGTCTCAATCTTTGCGCGTTTTGAAAAAACCCAAGGAGATTCTTTTTAGAAAAGGCTGTTCGGTCCATTTTGACAAGAGAACTTACTCTCTGAAAGGAGAGAGTCTTTCTCTTTTCACTTTGCAAAAGAGAGCTTGTTTGCAACTCGATATCAGTGCGTTTCACAAAAAATTCTTGCAGCAGGGAGTCATGAAAGAAGCGGAACTTGTCCAAAAGGGCAAACGTTGGTTCTTTCACCTTGTTCTCGATCTCCCGGACGTCTCCTCGGCCTCTTCGAGCCAAAAGATCGGAGTTGATTTTGGGGAAAATGTCCTTGCCGCCCTTTCCACAGGCAAACTGCTCGGAGGGGGACCTCTTAGAGCCAAAAGAGACCAATTTCTGGCCCATCGACAACGCCTTCAAAGCAAAGGTACCCAAGCGGCTAAACAGCGCTTGCGCAAGATCTCCGGCAGAGAAGAGCGAATGGTTCGCCATGTGAACCACTGCGTAGCCAAGCAAATTGTCTCTGAGGCTCAAAAGACTCAATGTGGTGCAATCATTCTCGAAAACTTGAAAAACATCTGATCGCGCATTAAAGCCAGAAAAAGAGAACGGACCCGACTTCACAGATGGTCGTTTGATCAGCTGAGAATGTTTGTCGAATACAAAGCAGCCAGTTGCGGCATCCAAGTCCTCTACGTAAACCCTGCTTATACTTCTAAAACCTGTTCTCACTGTCTTTCTCTTGGAGCTCGTTTAAAGCACCGTTTTTGCTGTTCAAACTGTGGTAGCCTACAGCACAGCGACTTGAACGCAAGTCGGAATCTACTGAGGCTTGGCGAGTCTGCCGACTCGTCAACTGGCGATGTAAACCGCCGGCATATCGCTGCTTTAAGCAGACGATAAAGCTTTTGCCTTTAGACGAGAGTTGTTTACTAAAGGGCTGATATTTCCATCTTTGCACAGTTTGCCCTAGATTTAATCTAGCTCTAGCAAGTGTTCAGTTTGGGCGACTACATATGCCTTATACTGGGCATAGTTTTGCAGCATATGGTTGACTGATCTGGGTAGATTATTGGTCACAATATAATCTCTAAAAGCCTCCTGTTTTAGAGCATAGTGGACATCTAGGTAATCGCGATTTACAAAAGTATAATAAGCTTTACAAAGTGCATAGCCACCCAAGAAGTAAATTGCTAGTCCAAGAAGAAGCCCCTTTACCCCTGAAACTAGGAAGGCAGCAACTATCGCTATGATAATAGTTGCCACTACCAGGATTTTACGTATAGGATTTACTAGGGCTATATGTTTTTCGAAACAGGCTTTGCGAAGAATCTCGAAATCGCGATCTAAAGGATTTGCTGGTTGGATTTCGATTGCGAATGAGGGTGCTGGCAGAGCTAAGTTGTTATGTACAGGGTATACCACAAAGTGCCTAGAATTAATTTACTTACTGAGCAAAGTAAAATTTTATGTAATTTTATTCAAATTTAAAAATTTATAATTATTTGTTTACAAGTATAAGAAGATTTGTAAATCTAAAAACTAATTTTTAAAAATCTTTCAAAGACTGATCTTACCTATATGAACTCACTCAACTTTCGACTTTATGCTAGCTTCTGCGGTTCCGGTTTGATAATGTCCAATCAGAAATGAAGTTTCTAAAATGGGGAGAATAGCCATGGTCATCCAATTTCCCACAGAAGAAGAGATCCTATCTCCAAAAGATGCCTTTACAGCACATCAGCATCTCCTGGATTATCATTTATATTTTCTGAAGCAACAAGACAAGTGCGAATTTTTTTACTGGGAAGGATTAAGAAATTTCTTCTTATTCAGTTTGGCGTTTCTTCTTTTGTATGGTCAATGGATTGTCCCCTCCCCTCTTATTGGAATTATAGGTGCTGGCGTAGGTACCTTACTTATTTTTGCTCAACACATCAAAATGGATTTGGAATACGGCGTAAAAGCGGCAATGTGCATAGAGAAAGGACTTTTCATAGAGAAAAAATACGATTATGCTGCCAAACTTTTCAATATTTTCGATCAGAATAGAGAGAAGAATTATCGAGGGAATTTACTCAGTCGGATATTCCCTATGGGGTTGGTTGCACTAAGTGTGGTTAGTGCTGGAGTCCTTTTGGCTATGAAATTCGGAATATGGCAAGCAAGTATCGTGGCTGTTATCTCGATAGTTATTCTTGCTATATTGACAAATCGATACATCACAGCTGTCAGGAAAATTTTAATGAGAGGATAGTGCATGCTTGATTCTCAAGGCACCATAAGCTTAAAATTTGCTATGGAGGATCCTTATATGCCCTATGTTATTTAAAATTGAAAAGGCGCGTAGTATAAAATGACAATTCACAGATATACCCTAACAAAGGCATATTTCAAAGCAGCGACAGAGCTACTACCGTCGCTTACGTCTATATTTTTGGGCGACTTGCTGCTTGTTTATGTATTTTTCAGTCTGGGATCAGAAAAGCTTTCGCTTCAATTTTTTGCTTACGCCTTTTTTGAAGCTTTAGCTCTTTTCTGTCTTGGTAAATTATCTGATAAATGGTCTAGAAAAAAAGCTTTATTAATGGTTCATTTATTAGCTTTACCTCTCTTAGTTGTTCTATATTTTTATGTTTATAAAGAACAAATAGAGCATGAGGAATTAAAAAATCATATATATCTCCTCCTTATGGCAGGATTAATATACAGTCCAGGACCACCTTGTAGAGCAATAATTGTTGATAATTTCAGATCTACAATTATTAAATTACATGAAGATAATTTTTACAATAAATTAAACCTTACAGAAACAAGGCTAATTGGTATAAGTTGGATTGCCCAGTATCTTCCATGGGCTCTCTCCCCGCTTTTTGCTTTAGTAGATAAGTCCCAGCATCTTTTTATATTGATTATTTTAATGGGACTGAATATACCATTTTTGGTTTTACGGCTAAAAGACGCCATGGAAAAGAGCTTACATACTCATCATCAGCCATTTAGAAAGAGTTTTAGTAGGTCACCTTTTACTCTTTCTGGCCTCTTTCTTGCTCAGATTGTCTTTTGGGCTGTCTTCGATAAAATTGATCTTCTCCAAAATCGCGAGTTTGTTTTTAGCATGGTTGGTATCGGAGCAAGTATAGGTACTATTCTCAGCATGCTTCATAGGAAAACCCCTCATATCACTGCAATTACAGATTTTTATCAGCTCGGATTTGTATTCTGTATAATTAGTTCTATATTTTCTTATTATTTTAATGATCAAACTTTATTAACGTTTCAATTGATCGTGATCTCATTAATTGGTGGATTTTATTTACCTTTTGTCTATGATATTGTGGTAAGTAAAGGCGGAGCAGAACATAGGGCTACAATGTTTGCGTGTACAGAAGTAGTACAAGGAATTTCATCAGTTTTTGGAATGGTACTTATAACGGTAGCAGGGAATAATCTTGTTCTCTTATTCTCAGTTGCAACCGTTCTTTACATGGGAGCCCATCTCTTACAAACAAAAGAAAAAGTCAGGTAAATTATGACAACAATACTAATTCCAAAAAAGAAAATAACAAGCGAAGACACTATAGAAGAAGTAAGCGCCTGCTATGGAGGGAAAAAATGGGTTAAAGAGGTAAACGAGCTATTTCCTCCGACTGATTTGGGGTGTATAAATTTTGGCTACTGGGAACAAGTGCCTAATCCTATTCCAGTAGAACTTAGAGAGAAAAGTCAATTAAACTTATATCATAAGCTTTTTGAATTTGCTGAAATCAATAAAAAAGCAAAAGCCACTGTTTTAGAAGTGGGCTGTGGAAGAGGACATGGAGTTAATTTACTCTCAACAAAGGGATACGATAGCTATGGGGTTGATTTGGTTGAGTCCCAAATTCAAAAATGCATAGATAACTATCCAACTCTCAAATCTAGTTTTAAACAGGGTCTTTCTAATAGGACAGGATTTAATGCAAATTTTTTTGATTTTGTTGTCTCTGTCGAAGCAGCCCAACATTTTCACAGCTTTTTTTCCTTTGTTAGAGAAGTGCATCGTATATTAAAAAATGATGGGAAAATTGCTATTACCACGTTCTTTTTTCCAAACAAGTATTGCAAGAGAAAAATAAAAGATCTTATCCCCCAGGATATTTCAGGGACTCATCGCACAATTCCAATTTCTAAAGCAGAAGAATTCCTAAAAAGAGCAGGGTTTCAGAACATAGAAATTACTCCAATTGGATCAAAGGTTTTTAGTGGTTTTTGTAAATGGGCAACACAATCTATGAGCAAAAAAAATCATACTCCTCAATGGATTGAAGCTTATGATAATAAATTACTTGATTATTATTTGATTAAGGCACAAAAGCGTTGCTGATCAGAAAAGAAACAGAACTGCACAAAAGACTTTGCTAAAGGCTAGAGAATTTTTCCCTGCCACTGTAAGCCAGCTGCCAAGAACTATACCTAAGTTCTCTGTGTAAGTGTGTTGAATTTCAGGAAGAATACTCAATTGATTAAATGATGGAACTTCAATTATTGACCCCATTTTCTTTGAATAGCCTCCCTTTTTTCCTTGCAGATAATTGAATTCACATGCAAGCGCCCATGTTCTAGATAGAGCATATTCTCCATATAAAAATCCTGAAAAATATTTGCCTGGATAAATCGTCCCATTTGTTTGAGCGTCCCCTCCGTAAGAATTGAACCCCTTAATATCCACTGATGAAGGTACGAAATATCCTACACTCCCTCTTAGTCTAAATGGATGTTTTGCTTTTGCTGAAAAAAGTTTTTGAAAAACAAATTGAACGCCAGTCTGAAAAGATCCTTGACCTGTAGAGTCTACCCCATTTTTTTTGGGGTTTAATTTCTGATATTTGCCGGTCGGAAATGTTTCTTGGAATAAAATTCGAAAATCAGGGATCCATGAATTTTCTTTGTCTATGGAAACCTGAAATCCAAGGCGAAAAATTGAGTCTGATAAATGGGTAGATGACTCTCCTTGACTAAAGTTTGTTACCATTGATCCAATAAGTTCTGCTCCTAACACGCTATTAAAGCCGACCTGAAAATCAAATAGAGGGCGTATCCCCCATATAGCCGGAGTTCGTTCCAAATTTCCATGGGCATCGTAAAATCCATAATTTTTGGAACTAATTAGCACTAATTCTAATCCAGGGTGGTCAGGAGGAACCGTTGTTGGATTTGGAGTAAGGATCGGGCCTGTAAACCATTGTCTATATTCTTTCCCTGCCGAACCTGTAGAGGCTGCTGAATTATTATCAAAAGCAAAAGCTTGAGAAAACAAAATGGAAAAGAACAAAATAAAATAGGCAAAAACCACGAAAAATCATCCGTTATTAAATTTTAGTGTCTAGAGGATACTCTCATAGAGCTTTTGACCGATCTTTGCCAAATTTTATTTACCTACCAACTCTAAACCCTGAAGAAAATAAAACCCAAAGTCCATGGCAGAAAAAACTTCTTAAAATATTGTTGCCTACTACCTATTTCATCAAAAAGAATAAAACAGATAAAATACCCCACATGAAGTAAGAAAAACGAAATCTGGCAAAGTATTCAACCTGTCTTCCTTGTTCCTCATCTGGAGAGAATATCTTTAATTTCTGCGCTTCTTTTCTAGCATTGACATACATCTTATCTATCATAAAAGATAGGAGGACGCCCATTAGGGAGAGGTACATCGCCATCTCTTTATAATTATAACCTTCTATCGGGACATTTTGCCTTGTTGCAATGATACCAGCTAAAACTACCATCAAAGTGTATTGAACACACTTTGAAATGGTCACCATGCCATTTAGTTTCTTATCAGCTAAACTCGGGTTAGATTCCATCTTATTCTCTCCTTATTAAATAAAACTACTTTATTCAAAAATAAAATTAATCGATCTTTCATAATTTTGATCTATAAATTTCATGTTCGGATAGTTTTTACTCTCTCTAGGAGCCAGTAATAAGGCTGGCAAGCTGTTTTTGCAAAAAGTAATCCTGAGGCTCCAAGAATTACTCCAGATCCGCAGCTGACGACCCAATGGGGAATGGACAAATGGCTAGTAAAAAGATCTAGAGGGCCTGCATAAAGAAGAGAAAAAATAACCATCATAGCTGGGGAAATTCGAATAAACGCAAATCTCCACATCCCAGATCCTTTATAGCTATTTGCTAAATTGTGAAAGTATTTTAATTCCAGTCCTAAATAGGTTTTTTCTATCTCCATTCCTTCAACTGCGCATTTGACAATGCTCATGTCCAGCTCATTTTCTTTTTCCCAAAATTTAGTAGCTGCTAGGAACGTTAATACAAAAATCGGAATTGCAAAAATTGGGTGATTATATGGAGGATACTCGCTCCACTTTCCTACCCAGAGAACAACCCACCCCATGATAAGACAGCCATAGGCCCATTTTTGATATTTTTTTAACTCTCGAGAGCAACATATTGCTTTGTCTAGAAGCTGCTGGTAGGAAGCTGCTGCCGAATGGAATTTTACTTTTTCATTAGGAGACACATCTTTTTTAGGCCTTGGTCTAAAAAAGATCAATAGAATGCTGCCAAAGCTAATCAAAAAGGTGACCCAAAACATCTTTTTAGCGGCAGGAGTGAAGAAGAAAAAAACCTCTGGGATTACGAAAATAAGAACAGAGGCTGCAAAAAGAAGGATAGCAATAGCCAATCCCCTGTGCCCATTAAAAAATTGCTCGAAATGTGTGTTCATAGCTGTGCCTTAGTCATCCAGTGTACTTTATACAAAAAAATATTTTTTAGGACCTTAAAAACAAAAAATAACTAGGAATTTATATGGTCTAGAATGTGTCCAACGTTGGACACATTCTAGGAAGTATTGACAATTTCCAAGGATTTAAGCATGGTTTCTAACATCACTGCACAAATACAAGGTAGGACCACAAATGGCGCGACAGATTGAAATTCCCTCAAAGATTTCAGAAGAACTTGAAGAATCTATCTCCAGGGCGATGGAGCGGGTAAATGTAAAAAAGGAAACAGATCTCTGTCGATATCTTCCAGGGAAAGAGGGGCGATTACATCATTTTGCCTTCAGCAAATTAAAGAGAACCCGACCTATTGAACTTGTAAAAATGGTTAGAGAGTACATTCTAGAAAACGAACATCCCCAAGAACTCTCTTCTAAGCACAGGCCGGGATTAATGCTCAAAAGACTTGTTGAGGTCAAACTTAAACGAGCCCAGATCAATCGGTTGGTTGACATTCTAAAGAAGTCGGGAGACCATGATTTGATTGCTACCCTCTTTCCTCATCAGACTCTTGGCCAGGTCCAAAAGCTGATGTTGGAAATGATCCGTATGAAAAAGGTAGATCTAAGTTTATGGGAAACCTATGTAAGGCTAGTAGAAGAGGAACAGAATATACTTAGAAATTAGGGTTGTTTGAGGCCTAATTGCCTGTGTTTACAGATGATATACGGCATCCCCTTTTTCATAGGAAGGGATTTAGGGAGCAATGGAACAGAAAACTCTGTTAAGGATCCATCCCCTCTTCTTTCGGGTTACGTAACGGTTGCAGATTGCCTTTAATAACAGATGCTGGCACTGCAAATGAATAGCGTCCCAGCATGTTAATGCCCTAAAATAGATTAAGTATCTAATTATGAATATATTATAATTAGTGCCAGCAGTGATGGCACTAATTAAGATTCCGTCAAGAATTCTGAATTTTCTCTATGCTACCAAATCATGCACGGCAAGGGAAAGCAGTAGGCATTTGAGGCGTAGCGGAACAGAAAATCAGGTTAAGCTTCGGTTTTCTGTTCCGCTGATTTAGGGACTTAAAGCACCTTAAGTCCATAGAAAAAGCACTTGATATTTCTACAAACACCATGCTTGTCTGTCTTAACATCACAATTAGGGCAAGGACCTTTTGAGTCTTCCTTTTTCGCTGCCGCTAATTCTGTGCCGCATATAAGACTTCTCTCTATAAAGTGCCCATTTCTATTAAATTGGAGAAGGGGAAGAGGAGAAAATTCAGATCCATTCAGATTAATAAAAAGACCCTGGCTCGTAGAGACGATATTCTCTGGGCGAATGAAGATCTTATCTCCATCAAAAGCAGAAACACAGTATCCATGATTTTCAATAACTTTGTGGATTAAATGATGTTCTTCTGTTTTAAGTGGAACCATCTCCGCGTGCAAGGAACCAATCGCTCCTAAGAAGGCTGGAATCATCAAGCTGAAAAGTTTTCTCTTGATCATATTGAACTCCGGTTAGGGTAATTATAGATGATTTTTGCAAGTCAAACAAATTTTCTAGCACCATTTGATTTAAGGCAAGTGTTCATGATGGAGTTCAAGTAAATTGTCTTGTCTGAAACCATTGGCACTTCTACACTTGATTTCCCATATGTTCGAGCAAGAGACTATGCAGCGCAATAGAATCAGTATGATTTATGCCTTGATGATATGTTTGATGCTTTTTACTGCCTGTTCTTCACCCTATTCAGAGCAATCCAAAAAGTTTGAGCTTACAGATGAAGAACATCTTTGGCTGGAGAAGTTTTTCCGCTATTTTATGCTATATGAAACGGCGATTTATACGCTTGCAGGATCGAAACCTTTAACTGAAATAACCCTTTGCTATGAAGACACCCCGGAAGAACAGCTTAGAGAAGAGAAGAGAGAAGATTATCTTTATTTCTTGCTGAATAGAAATAGCGAAAAGGACATGAGGTTTTATGAAAAACTTTCACCGCTAGAAAAAGAAGAAAAAGCTCTTCTTATCAATGATAAAGATTTCATTTATAATATTGAAGAATTGTGGGGAAAATGGGAAAAACTACAGCATCGTTTCCCAATTAAAAAACGATTTCTTCTACTAAAACGAGAACGTCCTAAAGAGGATTGGAAGGAAATATTTCCTAACTACACAGCCATATATGACATTTTCTTTGTCGATGTGCTAAAAACAGCTCTCGTCATTCAGGAGAATTATGATCTATTTAGGAAGGCTGTAGGGTATGATTTTGATCCACTCGAAGTCGTATTTGAATTAGAAAACAGGCACTCTAATTTTTGGGAGAAGCTTGAAGGAAAAGAGGGATGGAACCACGCCCCCCTATGGGGAATCCTGTATGGTTTCGGAAAAAAAAATTCATTTTCTTACACTTGGAAAGGCAGAAATGCTAAGGAACCCAACCGGACTGAGAATGAAAAGCTTTGGGCTGCAAATCTTCAATCACAAAGTAGCTGTAAAGACAGACCTTCACGTTCTGAAAAAGGCGCTTTTACTCTCTCAAATTTTACTATTCCAGTATTTAAGTCGTTCATTGAGAACGATCCTATCGTTACTAAGTATGAAGCAGAGAGAGAAAATATTAAGCAGATCTATAAGGGAAAGGATTTCGTCGCTTATACCTTAGAGCTGCTCACAGAGCTGCCAGATGAGGAGAAAGAGAATGAAAAATGAGCAAAACTATTGATGGCTGCAAATCCATTTGAACCAAGACGGCTTAGGATTGCCTAATGGTCGAATTTTAGGCCGCTACGATTGCCGACAAAGCCTTAACGTACGTTATAATCCGTTTTGTGAGTTGCCCCCTGAGTAGCATGTCTTTTTCACTTGGCAGAAGAGAGACTGAAAAAATTTATAAAAGGTAGGTATATATGCGATTGATCATTTCATTACTTCAGAATGTTCCTAAAGGAAAGAGCGTTCTTCCATTGCTTCTCCTCTCATTTTTGATTAATCAGCCATTGAGTGCTGACCATGGGTCTGATCCTTATAAAAGTCGAATCCATTTACAGGAAGTCGATTCCACCCAGCTTTTTGCCAAAGAACACATAGAAGAACTCAATTTTGCAACTCTAGGAAACTGGCCTATTATTACTGCAAACCGTCAAACAAACGCTACGGGGTCCCAAGGAAAAAAATGGGAATCCTTTTGCGATGGGAATCTCTATGCAACTTTTGTCACCCTTTATCCCAAGAGCCGGTTGAATGATATATCTCATGTGCTCCAACTATCTACGCTTTCCGTTATTCAGGCCCTAGGAGAGTATGGCATCCAAGCAAAAATAAAGTTAGCTAATGATGTGATGGTAAGACACCAAAAAATATCTAGCTGCTTTTGTGAGATCCTCCCCTCCCCTCGAGAAGAATTTTTCTATTTGCTCATCGGAGTTAACCTGAATATCAATATGACTCCAGAACAAATTGCTCTTGTGCCTTCTTCGACTTCTATGCTTGTCGAGGCAGGAAAAGAGTTTGATAAAGAAATGGTGTTAAAGACCGTTTCTTGCTGTCTGAAAAATTCCATTCATGATTTTCTAGAAAGAGGCGTTCGACCAAATTTCTTTGATGATATTGACCAACGGCTTGCATTTAAGGGGCAGCGTATTGAAGTTGAGCTCGGACCCAACTCCGTTGTAGAGGGAAAGTTAATCGGTCTAGATAAAGATGGATCATTCTTACTGGAAATGTGTCGAGGAGAAGTTTGGAAAATAAACGGCGGAAGAATCCTTCGCGTATTAACAGACGAGTCAGAGGCTTATAGCCGTTAACTGTAAAAGATTGGTTTTAGCGAGGTTCTAGAAGCGCTTCAAAGGTCGCTTCTAGAAAATCTCTATCTTTGTAATGAGCAAGGATCTTATTCCTAATGTTCAGAAATTGTTCTTTAAGATCTTCTGTTTCAGTTGTGTTAGGTTCTGCTAAAAACGTAGGGTATCCTAACACTAAAGACAAATCCTCTAAACAAAGCCCATCTGGTCTATTGTTGAGGTAATCATACACATCCTCTCCCCATAGAGGAGTTAAAGATATAGGGCTCCCTCGAGTCCTTTCTTCAAAGAGCCATGCATTATTTCTCCCAAACCCAAATAAAGTTCCAATTAAACCGTCATGTTTTCGTAGAATTGTTTTCAATAAGGGCTTTTCTTTAGCTTCGCTTAAAAGTAGCTCTCCATTAACGTTTTTCTTCTGTAAAACCCTTTCAAAGTCCAACTGGTGCTTTTGAACAGTTTCAATAAAAGCTCTTTTATTGATTAAAAGGAAGCACATGGAACGGTGGTCTCTGGAGAAAGGATTTATTTCCTGCTTTAATAGGAATGATCCGTTCTGAAATAGGTACTCATATTTTTTCCATGTTTCCCAACTTTTTTGAATTTTTATATTGTGAGGAGATACAGACATCCAAAAATGATCCCAGTCTGAAAAAGTGAATGGTTTAACACCCCCATTCATGTATATAGGCTTATTGCCAAACAGTGTATATCCCCCGCTATCTAAAATGAGCATATTGTAAAAAAAATAAACGAGGTTTTTTTTGTCTTCGCAAGACATTTGAATAGACTCAGGATAGGTTCGGTAGGAAGGAATCTTGATATGAATGATTCTATTTTGATGAATTTGCCAAAAAATAATAGCCAAGGATGAGAGAATAAAAATGCTAAGAAATTTTCGAATCATAGTTAATCAATGCCAGAGAGCTGGCTCTCTGGCAAGGGTTCTTTGGGTTTATCTTTCTTTATCACAATTGTCACAATATCTAGTGGAGGTAGTATTGTAGTATCCACAGAACCCACAAGTCCATCCCCCTTTGCTATCAACTATATATAGACCACTTGCATCGGAGAACAGGGCTTCTGTTTTTATCCAATTCTGATTAATATAAACATGCATTTCTTGGTTCGCAAACTGGACGTTCTGAGCACTTACATAAATTTTGCTCGGATTACTGCTTATATCCATCCTGGGTTTTGCTGCTTCTTGGCTACTATCAAGATAGGCATAAGCTTGAGTTGTACTTGCCATTAAAAGAACGAGCAAGCTAAACATTTTTCTGAGTTTCATAGACGATCTCCTTGTGTAAACTTTTTTTTGGAGTGTCTGAGGCTATCACCGAGCTATATTTTATGCTAAGAAATTTTTAGTCTTTGTAAAAGTTGATTTTGTCCAACGTTGGACAAAATCAAGTCCATTATGAATTTTAGAGACTTATTGAAGAGAAGCGCTGGAATCTAGGCTGCTCGGTGGGTCTTTGCTAAGAAAATCTAAATCTATTAAGCTACCATTTAGCTTATCTTTTGGCGTTTTTCTGGGAAGATCCAGCGATAATAGAGTTGGTGGCCAATCACCACTCCAATCCAGATTCCTATAACCCCAAATATTATTAAATGTTCTTTACAGTTATACCATAAGGCAAGGCCAAGGCAGATTCTCCAAAAAAGAGGAATCATTCCGAATGTTACTGCTCGGGCGAAGAAGTTATTCTCTCTTAAAAAAGATCGAAATTCATTCATAATTTTCCTGGGTTTCACCCATAATATTTCTTGAAAATAGGGGTTTTGTTCTTAAACTTAATGGCTTACTTAGCAAAAGCCTGTCCTTTGGTTTCTGCGAGATTTCTAAACGAATTATAGTAGAGTTTACTGGTGAGAGCAGCAAGAACTCCCGCGAATAAAAGTAACGATCCTTGACTGATCACGAAGCTAGGCTGTATTTCGATAATGAATAGGGATAGTAAATAACCCAAACACCAAAAAGCAATCGCATTAATTAGAGATCTTTGCAGAAGCAGTTGTGCGAGGTTGAAATGCTGAAGAATATCCTGGAAGAAATTTCCAAAAGACCCGTTCTTTTTTTCTACTATAATCCCATCTAAAATCATTTGAGAGACGGTCTCTTCGATTTTACGGATAGTCAAAAAGTCCTTGATAAAGAAGTAAATAGACAAAGAAAATAGAACTGGAGCAACTGCCTTGTAATAGGGTATTTCGAGGTGTTTCCAGCCGTTGATAAAGCCAAGTATCCCAATCTGCAGAAACATACCAGATGTTCCAAGCTTCTTGATAAACTGCATCCCCCATTTATAGCTATCCACTAAAGACTGGTAGTTTTGACGATCGTTCATAACTGCTCCCATAAACTTAACCCATCACCCTTTGATTGGAAACCTTGTCCAATTAATTCGAAAAGACTTCTTGTTTGGCTTTCATAAGGGGTTCAAGAGGCTTGTAGTATAAATCCCCTATGAAAAATCCTAAAACCCCCATTACTGGATAATAGGCTTTTATATTTAGCACGAGGCTTGGGGTATAATCTAAAGCCAATTGATATGCTGCACTGGTGAAAAGGTATACAGCCATCAAATCGACCATCACTCTTAGAATCATAACCCTAATAATCCCAAAATCCTGCAAAACCTGCCGAAAAAACCGCTCTATCCTAGGATTCCCCTGTTCTAATTTTAATCCTTCCAAAGTGATTTGAGACATTTTCTCATCCAGGGTACGTCTTAGATTAAAAGAGCTAAGCCGGTTTATTAGAAAGAGTCCAAACAAGATCGCTGCAATCAAATTGACCTGCTGAAAATGCAGATTCTTTAAACAGAACAGAATAGCCCAGGCCCCAACTTGGAAGGCAAAAGCATACATTCTGGATTTTAGGACGGTATTGGCAGATTCTCGATATTCATCTACTAGAGCTTGGTGCTTTTGAGGAGCGTTCATTCGATTCAATATTTGATTTGCTGTCTTTACTTTACAAAAGACAACTTCTGAAAGCAAGTGTTAGTCCTTTAGCAAAGGCGTCAACCTAGGATGCGTTTTATCTATCTGGAACATATGTCTCTCTAGATACCGAAAATTTTAAATAAGATATTGACGCATCATCCTCTCGCAAGTTAAATTACGTGGATGCTTCATTAGGAGGAAAATGAACCGTTTAGAATGTTTGCAAACTTACCCTATCCAATATCGTAAGATCTTTTATTTTGCTGCTCCAACGGTATTTATTTTCTTTGCTTTATCACTCCTAATAGGCTGTTTTGGATTCTCTTTTCAAGAGGCTCAAACTTATTGGTACATTCCTGCCTTTATAGGTGGAGCTTTTACTTTGTATGCCTCTCAAAACATTCTTTTTACCGAAGAGGAACAGAAAATGTCTCGGACTAAGAGAGATATTGAAGCAGACCCATTACTCCTGAAAGAAGAGTTAGAGAGATCAAATCGATTGATAATGCCCGTTATTAAAGGATTGGTGAGCGTCCTAGCACTACTCCTTCTTCTGCAATCCCCTTTTTCCAGGGAGCTAGCACAAGTAGCAGACTTAGTCGCTCTATGTTGTTTTCTTGGTGCAGGGGCCTATTTTAGGCAAGTCCTTCACATTTATGTAAGAACCCCCGGAATCTCAAATGAAGAGACTAATGAGAGGCTTGCTCAGAGAGGCCTATTTCAAATCTATGGGTGGGCGACGATAGGGTTTTTCTTTTTAAAAACCCTAGGTCTAAAAGGAAAAATAGGAAATTTTTGGAGCGGATTTCCAAATTTACAGCTACCAATTTTTTTACTAATAATAGCTCTAACGGTATACCTGGTAGGGGTTATAGGTATATTGTTAGAAATCTCTGCCAAAAAAAGAACCGAAAGAGCTTTAAACGGCTTTTTTAATGCTTGCATTGCTTTTGGAAGCACATTCCCTATTGTATGGCTTTATTTTTATATGCATCCCTTTCTTTTTGTAGATATCCCTGCTTGGTTAATCCAGCTACCAGGCTTGCTACTTGTGGTTGTAAATAGCCTCGGCATTTATTTTTCATTTCAGCCCAGTTTACAAGAGAAGATATGGGGGAATAGCTGCTTATGGTTTGTAAAATATGGGGAGCAGGTTTTGATCTATATTTTTTTCTGGGCTGCTGCCGTTCTTTATGCTGATATGGATCCAAAGATAGCTGCTATAAATTATGGAGCTGTTTTTGCATTTATGTCTTTATCTGGGGTGAAGAGGCCGACTTTAGCTATTATAGCCATTGCTGTTATGGCTGCTCCCTTCCTTTTCAAAAGCGAGGAGCTTCCAGCTAAGATAATGGCTCGCAAGATATGTGCTGGAAAAGTCTATCAAATAAAAGAAAACAGCTCTTCTTTAGAAGTAGCTGATTCTAAAGTAGCACTGGAGACTGAAGGTATCATCAGGCTTTAAATTGTTCAGGGGATTCTCAGAAGAGTTTTGCTGTTTTAAGAACCAGGGGGCCCGTAGATTGTCCAACGTTGGGCAAAATTAGCAGATAAAATAGACCAGGAGATGGGGGTCATTAACGGGGGTTTTTGTTCCATTTCTCCTTAAACCCCTATTGTAGTGGGTGCTGAATAATGTGTCCAACGTTGGACACATTATTCAGACCCAAAAATAACGTTGGATGCATCATTTAATGATTGAATCGATATTTGATCCTTTCTCAAGAATGGTTCGCAAATTCTAGGGATGTCTTGGTATGCCAGCGTGATCTTTGTTATAGGAAGATTTCCAGGAACTTTTACAAAGGCTTGATGAATGTCGAGGGACTGAATTTCGGTGGCTGAGACTACCGGGGAAACCTTGTTATGGGAGGATAAGTTAACACCATCTCTCATCTCGTGGGCCCCGTAAGAAATAGACTCTTGGAATTCCCTCATCTCCCTTTCTCCAAAGGTTTTTGAAATACGCGCAGCGATTTCCGGATCTTGTTCTGCAAAAGCTATTCTAGTCGAGCAATTTCCAATAATGATCCGAGTTAAATCCCGCCCATAAATCATTTCCAATTGAGAGGGACTTTGGAGGGCTAACATTGCGCATCCTCCAAATTTGCGGATTTCAGCGAGACAAGTCTCTAGATCTTTTAGTTTATTCAAGCTAGGAAGTTCATCCGCAACAAACCATAAGCGTCTATCAAAATTTGGTTCCATTTGGAGAAGGCTTCGCATAGCCGTTGAAAACCAGGCTGAAATGAGAGGCGTTACGGAAGCTCTTTGGCCTGTTGTTGAGCAGAGAAAAAGCCAGCTGTCCCCTGTCCCTTTTTGGACCCAGTCTCGGATAGAAAACGGGGTTTGAGTATCCTCAAAAAGCTCTAAGCATTCTAAGAAGGAGGCAGCTATAGCTCGGATCGACCCTGCGGTTCTTTCTGAATTAGTGTCGAGAAAAGAGGCTGCCTTTGTATTTTGCAAGTTCTTATAAAGCTGCTGAAGAGGAAGATAGAGCAAAAGCTTCACTACTTCGGAGATTTTTCTTTCGACGGCTTTCATTTCCAATGTAGAGCTGAATACTTCTTGAGCGGCTTTTCTCCAGAAATTCTCGTCTTCGCTATGGCTAGATGGAATAAAGCTTTGAGCCAATGTTTTATAATCATATGGTTCTCGGCATTCACACCAGGGATGCCACGGCATTCCCCTTCTATCGAAAGGATTCAGTAAGATATCCTTTCCTTCTCTGAAATACTTGGAAACGAATTCGCCAGAAGTATCCACGATGACAGCTCTTTGCCCATTCTTCCGGATTTGGGGTAAAATGGTATGGAAGCAATTTGTCTTCCCACTCCCCGTTCCCCCAGATATGAGGATATGCCGTGTTTCAGAATCCTTGAGAAGAGGCATAGAGCCTAGCTTGAAAGGAGAGGCTTTTCTACCTAAGGTGATCCGCAGTACCATTTGCCAAGGAGCAACTTTTTTCTGGCCTGTGATATGTTGCTTTCTTCTAGCAACAAGGCCTTTTACAAGAAAAAACAGCATTAAAGCTGAAAAGATTTTCAAAAGCAGCATGGAAGTAGCTTTTAGATTTTCTTTCGTTTTTTGCCAAAGGACAGTTAGCTTTTTTGCCGAGACCTGTTTTAGCCTGTCAACTCTTATATCAACCGTTTTCCCGGAGTAATGACGATTCTCAATTTTCCCCCAGAACTCGGTATTAACGGGAACTTTAGCTTCAGAACCCCCCAAAAACTGGGCTTTTCCATAATACCAGGCTGATTCGTAGTATATTTTAGGGATTTGAACCATGCGGTATCCAAAAAAACTAATCCCGATGGCCAAAGAAGAGAGCATTGCGATCCGGACGACCTGGCGCACCATTCGTACTCGATGAGCCCAAATTTGGCCCCCTTCTGCAATTGTTTTAAATATGCCCATTTATTACCTTGTATTCTTTCAAGCCTTCTTGAGATATAAACATCATTTACTCAGAAAGACAAGTGAATTCACCACGCAATGCGTGGTGAATGTGCGATTGATTAGTATTAATGCTTGTAGCCAGGTTCATTTTTTACCCTTCTCTTGAAGAAGATCTCCAAAATTGATAATTTTGTCGAAGTAACCGGTATCCAGAACGTTTTCTTCTACCCCATTAACCTGAATAAGAATAGGCCGGATTGAAAAGTGTCTAGGAACCTTTAGGCGCTTTCTTTTCTCTTCCATTTCATCAATAACTTTGCTGCCTATAGGGTTTTTAGAAAACTTGATTTCACATAAATACAAATTGTGAAAACGAGTTTGAATCATGTAGTCGATTTGACATCCAGGTTGTCTGCTTGTAGGACTTTGAAAAAAGGGGCCTTCCATCACTATTTCTTCCGCAGAAACACCCACCATTTCCCATAGAGTTTTACGATTATGCACAACAAGGTTCTCAAACTGTAAGCCCATGATGCCTTCCCATCCAGGAAGTCTATTGAGTATTGAGGTAGAAAGATTCTCTTTTTCAATTTTAGAACGATTCGGCGCAATATACTTCAGATAAAATCGCAAGTAATTATCGCTTAAACGATAGCGGCTCAGTTTTCCTTCTTTTGCACTTTTTAGATCCCATGTAAAATCTCTTTTCACGAAGCCAGCTTTGACTAATTCGTCGAGATAATTGCTATATATTCCTCCTTGGTTTTTCCCTAATTCTTTACAAATTTGTGCTAGCTCTTTGGGTCCATTCGCGAGACAAGTGACAATCGCTTTATGGCTAGTTTTGCTACGTGAGAAAAGATCAGAAAATATTTCGTCAAACTCTCGCACCAGCAATCCTCCCTTGGTAAAACAAAGGTCTCGAATATTTTGTTCTGCAGGAAGATTGGGCTTAATTTGTTCAAGATAGAGTGGAACTCCCCCGGTTATAGATAAAAGTTTGAATTTTTCATAAGATGCAATACGTTTTTCCTTCGGGTGCCAGAAAGCATCGCAGACGTACAAAGGAAGTTCTTCAAGAACAAGATCAATGGTAATTCGTCCCAGAAAGCCGGTACTGCTGAGAATGTTTTTTTCAATCCATGAAGATATTGATCCGCAGAGAGCGATAATTAGATAAGGATTTTTGCTAAAATACATATCCCAAGCGGTTTTCAATTGGCCTAGGAAATGAGGGTCCTTCCCTCCCATCCATGAGATCTCATCAAATACGATTAGGATGCGCCCTTTTTTAGTTTCTTTAGAGAGATGCCAAAAGAGATTACCCCAATCATCTGGCTTAATGCCAGGAATGCCTGCTCTCTCGAGCTGACGTGCAAAGTCGTTACGTTGAGACTGAGCTGTTGTCTCTCGAACTGGTGGAGTTCCAGAGAAGAAAAAGCTTTTCATTTCTTTTCCAAACTCTGCAAGAAGCCTGCTTTTCCCGATGCGTCTTCTGCCGCGTACTACGATAAGACTGGCACTATTTTTGTCTAAAAGGCCTTTAAGCCTACTCATCTCGGCTTCCCGCCCGATAAACTGGGATGGCTTCATGTTCCTCTCCTAATATATTTAGGACACAGCATACCTTGGCTGGAGTATAAAATCAATCTGCAAACATGCATTTTGCTGATTTGCAGATAGTTTTTGCGACTATATAAAATATCTGTAAATCGACAAATTGTACTTTTGCTGATCGTTTTTGAACCCTAGAAAAGCATCCACAAAACAGTAAAGCATTGATTTTAAGATGCTTCAATAGACGCGAACTTACTTTAAAATCATGTAAATCAGTTGCTTAAAAACCTGTCTTTTGCTCGGGCACTTGCTTTTTTCTTAATTGTCGCACAGCTGTGCGACAAATGTAAACGGCTGAAAAATAATTTTTTAAATTGTGGTAGTCACAGAAAAAGGGAAAAATTGTACGCTAAGGCTTGTCTAAACATCAGTTCTCTTGCGAGACATTTCGGCATAAAACCCCTTTTGCATAGGTTTTGGCAGATAAATGATCTCTAAAAAATGACTCCAACCTAATTGTCCCGACATTGTCGGGACAATCTGTATATGGGTTTTATGAAGCAATGGAACAGAAAACTCCGTTCTAGATACTTTTATCCTATCGAGAAAATTGGATTCCGCTATTTGGGGATAGACCCAACAATCGTGTCACCACAGGCGCCACTCGATGAGTCCGAACGTGACCATCCTTCTGCAATTGTTTTAAAAAGCCCTATTCAGCTTTTCTGTTTTCCAGAAGAAATCAAATCTTTAAAAAACTCTCTTAAATCGCCAATTACTTTCTCTAGTTGCACTGGTTCATGAGAAATGCTCTTGAGGAACGCATCCCATTTTTCTTTTTTAGTTGGATTTGCGTAAAAGGATTCAGAAAATGCTTGGGGCATGCCTTCAATAACCGTCCAGCGATTTTTAAGAACTTGTCGGATAATGCTTTGCAGTTCTTCTCGATCCATATCGAACTGCTGAATCAGAAGCCAAATATCGTAAAAATCCTTCATTCGTGTGTTAGCCAATCCCCAACGAACAATGGACTCAAATTTCTCTGCAATCAAAGTTTGTAGAGTATAACCTTTGAGTTCAGGAGCTGGAAGATCAAGAAGAGGTGGATACTTTATTTTAACAGGTTTAGGTAGAATAGTGTCACTAAACCCAAAATCTATTTGCATTGGAAGTTTTGCTGTAAAAATCTGCGCGGAAAATGAGGCACTCACCCCCTGGTATTCAGCTTCCATTTGAGTCTCAACTAACTTTAATGAATCGGCTGCATAAATAACACCATCAGGTCCGCCATCAATGGAGCAAATATCTTGTATGATCTTATGTAAATTAGGGAGAGCATTGGAGGTTTTAGCAAGCAGGTCGATATCAATTGTTGCTCTATGACTCATTGGATCCCATACCATGAGCATGAGCCCACCCTTTAGATAAAATAAGTCACGATAGGGAGAAATGCTCAATCGGTATAAGAAACGCTCCATTACATAATATTTCAAGATTTCTTGTACGGGTCTTTTCCGTTGTTGAGCTAAATGTTTCAAACGACTATAAATCGACTCAGCAATATTCTTTTTTGATTTTTCCATCTCTATTGGCTCATGATTGTTTCCATGATTGGCTGAAGAATTTTTTCAACTCGATTTAACCGTGCATATTCAAACAATCTATCGATGTTAATGCTTTTCCTCCGTGAATACATTTTCAATGCTTCAAGCACTATATCCATTCCAATTTTTTTACGAAATTTGACACAATCCGCTAATGTCTTTTCCAGATTATATATCTTAACTGGGTATCCCCCAATTATCTCGGTTGAAATCCCCGAATTATATCCCTTTGCAGAATACCTAAAATATCGTAGTGGAGGATAATCTAGACGGGATTTTCTGGCTTTTATTGGGATTGCAACATATACAAAATGGGGGTTTTGTGTAGTCATTTCATAGTAAGAAAGAGCTGAGATTAAACAGATAACTCCATGGGGAATTTTTTTGGAAACAAGAACTAAATCTGGTTCAGAAAAATCTGGAAATTCAGCTAGCCTATAAACCCCTTTCGCGAGTGGCTCCAGGATCTTTTGATCGCGCATTTGATATAGAGTTCGGGGATGAATGCCGAGCCGGATAGCTTCAGATGTCCGAAGCAACCCATGGTTGTCTTTAAAAATCTTTACAGCTTTCTCTATTGGGCTCATTGGATAGAAATGTCTATAAATATTGTCTTTTATCTACATTCTTATCCAAAAAAACGAGATTTGTCAAGGCCATTTGTGAAAATAGACTGTTTTATGATCTGCTTTTTCTATTTTTTCTAATTGTTCCACAGCTGTGGAACAATTGTAAATACTTGGAAAATAGCTAGTTAATGTTTTATACAAGGCTTAGAGTTTAGGAGCCACCGGAATAAAAACTCCGTTATCTGAGCCGGGCTCCCCCAGGGGGAATTATGCGGTGACCATCTGGGCTCGTTCTCCTTAACGGAGTTTTCTGTTCCATTGCTCCCTACCCCCCATAGTGCCGCAAGCTGTGGCACCGTTTTAAGTCTCCTGTATCAGGGCTCAAGCCTTTTGTTAACAACATCTTAATTAGTGCCATCACTGCTGGCACTAATTGAGGGTGGGCCGTGATTCTGAAGGAATGCGCCAGAACTGGTCTTAAATACTTCACTACAAAATGGTTTTGTCTCTTGGGTAGTATTTATAGATGAAATCTCCTTGTTGGCAAGAGATGCGATTCCCAACCCTCCTTCTTCCTCTGATTACGACAAAGCTTGCTGATTTCTTTCTTAGTAAGAGGCTTAAATTGCCCAGCTCTCTTTTTCTTCCTATAGACTTCATTCACACCGCTATTTTATGTCATTTCCATGAGGTAAAAAAAGGGTCTTAGATTACCTCATAGGAATAACAAATGCCAATTTTGTGAGAAATGCATGGCGTAAATCGAATGGTAAAATAAACTTTTAATTTTATTCTCGATTGGAATCGCATCAATCTGACCGGTGACTACATGTTGCATAGCAGTATCAAGACCAAGTCCTGGTAAGATCACTACGAGTATTGCCAGGGGCCTTAGCGTACGATTTTTTACAAATTCTGAGGCTACCCCCTCTTCTCTTTTCTAAGACGCCTCTATTTGATCCTTAACGGAGTTTTCTGTTCCACTGCCCCCTAACCCCCATAATTAGCATGTTAAATGGGTTCAAGAAGACGAGAAAGCCGCTCTATCTTCGGAAGTTCGTACTTAATTTTTTCGTTATCAGATCTCTTTGAATAGATCTTCAAGCATAACTTGATTTGCTACTATTTCTTCTGAGTACATTGTTGGTTGAAGACCAAAAGTAGTCACCATAGCTAGAAAAAGCTGTTTTTGCGTTCTTGTCTGTTTTCGAAAGATGTCCATTTTTTTCAGTAAAGCTTGCGCATAAGCTTTATCGATTACAAAAGGTTTGTCAGAACATTTGATTTCGCAAATTGTAATTGTTCCATCGGGACGATCGAAAAGTAGATCGATCTGCGCTCCTCCCTCATCTGTCTTAGATCTAGGTCTATAACGCCAGGTGCCAGCAATCGAACCTGGATCTAACTTTAGCGCCACGCGAATTTGATCGATGTGCTTGTAGCATATGGATTCAAACGCTATGCCTGCCCAACTTTTCCAGGCGGGGCGTTGAGATAGCGAAAGCCAAAATCCTTTATGTGCCGCCTTTTTTGCGATCGTTTTCAAGTTGGGTTCAATCCAGTGTAAATAGAAAAGGCAATATTCATCATCGATTACGTAATAAACCCCTTTATCTTTATGCCCATATGGGACAAGACTAGTTATAAATCCAGCTTCTTCTAGTTGTTGGAAGCGATGAACTGTAGTTCCTCCAGGAGGAAGTTTAGATTTGGCAATTAAATCGGCTTGGCCAATCCCATATCGATGCGATGCAATAATTCTAACGAGATCTATGTAAGGTTTGGGGTCTTCAAAAAGAGAAGCAAAAAGTCTTCCAAATTCTTTAACTAGAGCGCCGCCATTTTGAAAACACAGTTTATCTATACATTGGTGCGCAGAGAGCCCTTTGCGAATAAAAGACCAGTAAAGCGGTACTCCCCCGAAAACGGTATAGAGATCGAGAATTTGACGATGTTCGAGATGGATGTGGTGCTCAGTCAAAAATTTTTTTGTTTCAATGAGAGAAAAAGGTTTTAGATGGATCGTGCAAGTAGTCCTGTTATGAAGCCCACCTTTATTGTTAATGATTTTCTCAATGATCCAGGAAGTCGCTGAGCCGCAAACAATGAGCTTAAGTCTAGGATCGAAAACCCAATAGCGATTCCAATATAGTTCTAGAGCCGTAAGGAGTCTTGAACGAGGGGTCATCATCCAAGGCAGTTCGTCAAAAAAGAGTACGACTTTTTTATTCTTCGGTTGTTTTGCAACAGCTTGTGTGAGGTCTTCAAAAGCATCACGCCAGCGCTTTCTAGGCGAGATAGGCGCACCTTGATAAAAAGTTGTCCCTATTTGAATCGCAAATTCTTCGAGTTGTTCATGCAAAGAACCTTTTTGAAGACCTGTCACATGAAAAACCGCGCAAGGGACTGTGTCCATAAAATTTTTAATCAAATAGGTCTTTCCAACTCTTCGGCGTCCGTAAACAACGACAAATTCAGCCTTTTTAGAGCTAATAACGTCTTTTAAGGCCTCTCGCTCTGTTTCCCGTCCTATGATAGGGCCGACGAGAATTGGTTCCTCATTATCTTTCTTTTTAGTCAATTTAAGTCGCTTATAATAAGTTTGTTAAACATATATTGGTGCAGGCGCTGCGTTTGAGCATTTTATATTTGGCAGATCAACACATGTTTTTTGTTTCACCTGCTGTTTATAACAGTAACAAACGCGGCAGATGAACACAAACGATTTTAATATAGGCTTTTCCACGATATGGCTGCCTTCACAAGGGCATTTATGCAGCAGTTGCTGCGCAATTGTTCCACAGCTGTGGAACTATTTAAAGTGTTGTGCATCGATCAAGCCTCTCATGAGAAATCCCATAAAATGTAGAAAACAAAGGCCTCCCAGTAGTTTGAAGGGGTCGATAAAACTCATGGCTAAAGAGATGGCGGGGCTTCTTCTCACTATTTTTGCGAGCAAAGAGGCTCCTAACCACCACAGATATTGAATGAAAATAAGTAGGGGAAAAAAGGGAGTCTGCTACGCTACAAAAGCCAAAACGAACTGATTTTTCTCTTTCTACAGCGAAGCCATCTCTAAACCACGAAACAGTAATTAAGGCCAAAATTCCAAATATCAGGAAAGGAGCATATTGAGAAAACTTTTTGAGATTTTCTATTGTGAACCAGAAATTCTCATCTTCGCTATGGCTAGATGGAATAAAGCTTTGAGCCAATGTTTTATAATCATAGGGTTCTTGGCATTCACACCAGGGATGCCACTGAGCCCCTCTTTTATCAAAAGGGTTCAATAAGAAATCCTTTAGAAGGGGCATAGAGCCTAGTTTGAACCGATCCCAATGGCCAAAGAAGAGAGAACTGCGATCCGGACGACCCTGGCGCACCCGATAAGCCCAAATTTGCCCCCTTATGCGATCGTTTTAAATAAGCCCATGCATTACCCCAATCCCCAAAAATAGCCCGTTGAAGTCTTTCATGTCTATCGACCCATAATCGCTTCCAAATTTGGGCTTTATCAAGATATTTTTCCACGATTTCAAAATACTTACCCATTCATTTCCCCAGGAGAGGCAAGGCTCTATTCTTAACATATTCTTAAATTGTTCCACAGTTGTGGAACAAATGTGCGACCGTCTGAAAACAATCGATTAAATTACGTAGCAGCTGTGTACCTATATGGGGCAGCTCATGAAAAGGATTGTAACACGAAAATCCCTTATAATAAAATATTTATGGATGGTTCTATTTAATCTTTAAAACATACCCAATTGACTTAATTGGGTATGTTTTGTAGAATATGGCTATGAGAAAGCTAAAGTACATGAAGCTGTTAGAGCCGTTCCATAATGTCCCCTTCTTTACCAGCGAAGAAGCAGAAAAACGGGGCATTCCTAGACACGCGCTTGCTTATTTGGAAAAAAGGGGAGATCTGGAAAGGGTTTTTCCTGGAGCATATCGTTTTTCTGAATACACACCAGAGGTCGAATTTCAATGGGAGAATTTAGGTCTCATTGCAGCTAGCGTCCCTGAAGGCGTTATCTGTTTAATTTCTGCCCTCGTCTTTTATGATTTGACTGATCAAGTAATGAGAGAAATTTGGCTTGCAGTTCCGCACAAATCTCATCCACCTAAACGGCCTAACACTAGAATTGTCAGGATGCGAAACATTGATCTTGGGAAAACCCGCATTACTCTTGGTGAATACCAAGTACAAATTTTCGATAGAGAGCGCTGCATTATAGATGCTTTTCGTTATCTAAGTAAGGAAATCGCAATCAAGGCGCTGCAAAGGTATTTTCAAAGCAGAGCAACTAAACCTGACCCAAAAAAACTGGGCGCATATGCAAAAAAATTACGCGTAAATATAACCCCTTATATTTTATCCTTTACAACATGACATCAGACGCAGAAAAATCCTTTAAAGCCAAACTCCGCGCAATCGCCAAAGAAAAAAATCGCGATCCTGCAGACTTTTGGCAAGGTCTTACATTAGAGCGCTTTCTGGTCCGATTAGCTAAATCAGAATACTCGAAGAGCTTTATCCTTAAGGGAGGCATCCTCCTATCAAAATACATTGAAATTGGCAGAGAGACAACCGACCTGGATTTTTTAGCTCAAAAAATCAGCAATCAAATCAACAAACTGAAGGTTGTTTTTGAAACAATTGCCAGCATTGATCTCCACGATGGGTTCTCTTTTCGGGAGATTAAAGTGAATGAACTTGCTCATCCGCATATGGGTTATCCGGGAGTGGAGATATCCATGATGGCCTATTTCGGTAAAACAAGGTTTAAAGTGGCCATCGATATTGGATTTGGAGATATCGTCAATCCAATCAAATATGCGATTCCTCTCACAACCTCTTCCAAGGGAGATCTTTTCGAACGAAGCGTCAGTCTATCTTGTTATCCTAAAGAATTTATTTTTGCCGAAAAGTTAGAGACTGTTATCTATAGAGGCTCATTTAATAGCCGCATGAAAGATTTCCATGATCTTTATTCTATAACAGCCTCACCAACTTTCTCTTCTTTTCACGATCTCGAGGCGATCATCCGCCTGGTATTTGAGCATCGAAGAACCAAACTCGCATTACCCATTCTTTTTACAGAGGATGAAATGCTTCGAATGCAAAATTTTTGGAACGAGTATCTCAGAAGCCTACGTCCAGAGCATGTATCCTCCCTTCCTGGGGATATTGCCGATCTCATTTCTAAAATCAACGGATGGCTTCGATCCAACACTAGGTTAATTTGATAAGGTGGATAGTCGTATGTCTTGGAAGATTCGTAGTGCAAAAGATGGGGACAATTTGCGCACCCTGATAAAAAGTTTTACCGAGTTGGTTTGCAAATTCCTCTAGTTGCTCTGATAAAGATCCCTTTTGGAGGCCAGTTACATGGAAGTAGACGCAAGAGATGGAATCCGCAAAATTCTTGATGAGATAGGTTTTTCCCACCCTATGATGTCCGTAGATAGCAATAAACTTTGCTTTATTTGAGACTACCAGGTTTTTCAAAATTTTTAGTTCTCGCAAACGACCAAGGATTTTATCTGGGCCTCTGGGCTGCTTCCCGCGAGATTTATTTATTTTTATTCCCATAAACTTTCTGTTTTAATACCTAATATTTAGGTGTTTAAGTATTCTATTTCTGTCACGCCAATTATGTTAAGTTTATAAGTGGCGCGATATCACAAAGCTTTATTTATTTCGCTCCAAGGCTAGCCAGCCCTCCAATAATGAAGCCCAGAATATGCACCAGGCAAAACCCTCCGAAAGCTCTAAGCGGATTAAAAAAGCTCATGACGAGAGGGATCGCAGGGCTTCTTTTTACTATTTTTGCAAATAGAGAAGCTCCTAGCCAATACAAATATTCAAGCACTACGACTATAAACATCATGCCATCAGCAAAAAAGTAGAAGCCATAACGAATTGATTGGCTTTTTTCTCCGACAATAATATCTCTTATAAATGAAGCGAAGATTATGGCAATGAGCCCTAATGTGAGGTATGGAGCATACAAAGAAAATTTTCTGAGATTTTCCATCGTGAAGATGTCAGGGGCTCCTTTTTCTTTTGGGAAAAAGTAATTGAATGTTTGAATCAGTTTCGGATAAGGGAAAATCTCGGAATAATGAGGAACTGTATTTTCAATTTTTTTGGGTTGTTCATTCATTTTCATTACCCATGGTTTTTTGATCTTTTGATGAAAACAGCGCATTCCATAGAGAAGCAATGGAAGATATTGCATACTGAGGAACAGCGAGTTGAAATGGCGATAAAGTTTTATCGATTTCAGCTTTCACGTCTGTTCTTTTGGATTCAAATCGATCGGAGACATCTCCTTCTAATCCCTGATTAACATCTTGCCGTGTCTCATCTTTTCCTGAAGAAATACGAGCTGCTGTGTGACTGACTTCTGCCCCAAGTTCTCCAAAATCATGTCCTATTTTTGAACTCATTTGTTCCATGAAAGCCATTTTATCCCTTTCAAATGTTTTTTTGGAAATACCTTCGGGATAATTCATATTTACTTCAGAAGGAGGGCTCACGTTTTCAATAGGCTTCTTATTTGGTAGATAGTCGCTGACAAATTCATCGATTAAGATTCTCTTGTTTGGATCCGTATTATTGAGTTCTGTTGCATCGACAATCTGACCAACATCTCCTCCATATTTGTCCGTTAAAAATTCAACAAATCGTTGGTTGAGATTTTGGTGTAAGGAGAGGTTTTCGCTTTCTGCATAGCTTTGGAGATTCGAAAGTGACTCCTGCCTTGAGTAAGCGGCTCTCCATTGGTCTATCGAGGCTTCCGTCTCGTTTAAGGATTGCACAAAGTCCTGATGCAGCTTTGCGTCTTCGGAGCCGAGAACACTTGCAACTTCCCCGCTTGATAGGTTTCTGATCGTTTGGAGATGGTGTTGAAACCCACTTGACTCGCTGGCTCTTTCGCTTTCTGTATCAGATGAATGCCTTGAGACACCGTCTTGAGCACTCATTTGAGCCTCCCCTTTTACTCCTATCATCTTCCAAGCCCCGCTAGTGCCAAGGCTGCCTGATAGCAATTCCCGGAATGCCATATCTTTTCCCACGCCTCTTGATTCGGCATATTCATCAGCGACATTCTTGATGTATTGGAAAGATTCCTGTGTGCTGCTCATTTCCTGACTGCTGAAGTTTTCTCCTTTTTGCAAGTGTCTGGAGATTGCGTCTACGAATCCTACGCCTTTATTAGCTGAGTTTGTAAGACTTGCTGAAACAGCATTGGAAGACTCATGAACAGCTGTTTGGGAAGAGGAAAGCGAGTCTTGAAGGGAGCTGCTGAAAGCTTCGGTTCTAGATATTCCTTCTCGAAGGTAGGAATCGCTCTGCTTTAAGTAAAGTTCATTTTGCAATGGGGCGTAGGTTAGGGTTTGCGAGCCAGAATCAATTCCTACGCTGCCTTGGGAAAGCATGCCGCTGTAGGTCTGGCGGAACATTTGGGCGTTGTAGCCGCTGGTGCTGTCCAGGCTGATGTTGCCGAAGCTATAGTTGCCAGAAGTTCTTTCAGCGGCGGCCGTGGAAGCGGCTGATTGGGCTGGGGACATGATCGAAGAGGCTAAATGGACCATTTGGCTGACGCCACCTTTTAGGAGGATCCAAGAGAGGTAGGGAATGAAAGCAAGGGCTATGGCGGCAATCGACTCCATCGAACTGTAAAGATCGGAAAGCCCTTCCGAACTGAAGATTGTCAGGGACTGACTTTCTCCTAGAATTGTCTGTTTGCGGGCATCCCAAATGGAATTAAGTAGGAAATTCACAACAATGTAAAAGAGGGGCCAGGTGTTTACCCAAAGAACAAACTGGATCCATTGGATGATCGCCTGCATGCCGAAAGAGAGAAGAGCGACAATCAGGACAACAGGGAAGACCATATAAATAGCAGCTTCAAAGAAATTGCGCATGGCAACAAGGGAAGAGGCTCCTAAGGCACCGAGAATTTTTTGATTCTCTTTTTGGAGTATTTCAGCTCGTTTGGCCGCAAAAGAGTTAAGGCTGCCTGGGATCTCTTCTTTAAGGATATCAATGGCAATTTGCTGTTTCATGAGATTTTGCAATTCGCGCTCCCCTAACTGCTTTTGGCCTAAGAGGAAATGAACTTGGTTGCCAATTTCTCCAAAAAGTATTTCTTTCGCATTTCCCTCTTTCCCATTAAGAAGTTGATTCATTTTCTTCATCGCTTCATGGCAGGTAAGGCACTCAGATTCAGGGGATCCTTGCAGGAGAGGATCTTTATAGAACATCGTCCTCATATTTGAGGTGTTTTCCTCGAGGAATTTAAGGATGTTCGGGGTTTTAACGAGTTGATCTTTTGTATAGAGGCCAATGCCGATGTCGCGGAACACACATTCGCGGCAAAATTCCCGAAAGTCGTCTTCGAGAGCCGGATTTGAGATACGGCATTTCCTTGCTTTAAAGATATTCTCCCCTGCATAAATATTGCCAGTCCAATCATACATCTTGTCATTGGCCCCATGGACCCGATCTGTAAAAAGCCTCTCCAGCCGGTAGCTAACTTCGCTGACTAGAGTAGCGAATTTGCCGAGAAAGAAGGGGACATTATCGATTTTTTTTGTCCCCCAAACGACCGCAGAGGGGGCCTTTTGACCAATATGGTCGATAATCAACACAGACGTCCTAGGAACAAGCAAGCAACAGACAATCCCAACTGAAGGGAGGAAGAAAGTTTTGAATAGGGGGTCGAATTTTTCTCTAAAAAAAGCGAGACAGGCGCAGCAAAAGCCACCAACCATCATAGAAAGCCTCAAAATCCCATTAAAAGCCTTCCCAATCCCCGACTGGGCATCTCCATAGATCATGAGAGCGATCGCATTAAAGACTTTTTCGAGGAGAGGCCCTCCCCCATAGGTATGGATAGCTGTATCGGTATCCCCAGCAAAGCAGGAAGAAGCTGCAAAAACAGCAACGAGCAGAAAGAAAGTCCTCATCAGACGCCTCTTTCCTTTTCCCGGAGAGTCCTATCGATGTTAATCAGATAATCGATTGTTTGCTGTTCAGCTGAAATCTTTTGATAATTCTCCATATTGAGTGTCTGTAGATCCTTTAAAACATCGTGGACTTGCTTGATATACTCATTGAGTTCGTAGCCACTTACTTGAGCCGCTCGAAGCGCTTCTGCTTTATTGAGGGTATCGCGCGCGACTTCTTCTGCGAATTTTAGTACCCTTTCAAAAGCGATCAGATCGCTATAGCGGTCGATCGAAATAATCGCCCCCTTCCCATTGTATTGAGTCATAAGAGACAAAAGACTTCCCATAGGGAAGTGGGTTGTACTGATCAGATTTCTTTCTTCATCGGTTAGGACTTGGTTCCTCTCTTTATTTTCATTGAGGATCTTTTCCTGAATCTGGCGCAATAGCTTAAAAATCCGGGTTTTCCAAGCGCTTTCTACCGGAACATGGAGAGATTCTGATATTTTGACCTCTGCCCCATCCTTATCAATCTTGTAGGCTTTTGCCATACTCCCTCCAAAACGGAGTAATTCTATGGCTTTTTTGTACATGGGGGGATAGACCCGAACGCTTTTTTCAATCTGGCCATTCTGAGACATCTCCTTGACGACGATTGTCCCTGTGATATTCATAAACAGATTTTTGGTCTCTTCATCTAGGGACATTTGTGAGAGGGCTTTCCAAGCAACGTTATAGTCCCCGACCAGGATATTTTGATTGCCCCCTTTAACTTGCTCAAAAGTTGCATCCCGTTTTGTAGATTCTCGGCAACCATGCCGGGCTTCGATAAGATCTCGGAAGATAGGGGTTCCGCTCCCTGCGTGTTCGCAGATATAAGAAGAAGCTCTTTGGGTTTTGGGCCAAGCTCCCTGCACGAGGGATGTAGCGATCTCACAAGAATTGATATTGATTGCATTGAGTTGGTTCGCCCAAGTCTGAATCTGCTTCATTGTAGAAGAAACGACAGGAGAAACGGTCTCTACTCCTAAAAGAAAGGCATAAGCAATCCCATTGGTAGCGATGCTTTTAAGAGCTTTTTTCATTTCCTCTTTGCTGGCAATATTGATCCCCCCTAAAGTGAAATCAATCCCCCCGCAGCCAGCTGTAAAATTAGGTAGCTGGACGTGTATGGGGTTTACATCATAGACAGTTGTCCTCACTGCACCGCTGGTTCCCAGGAAATTGACTCCGAGGTTCGAATTCATGGACTCCGAAGAAGTGACATTGGATGCTACATTGAAATTTTGGAAAAATTGGTCAATCTTCTTATTTAAGTTATTTTCCCCACATAGAATGGACATTTTTAACAAAATTAGGCCTGTCGTCAGGAATTTATTCATGATGGCCCTCTTCCTCTAGTTGCATTTCAATATTTCTTTCAAGATCGCTTACAGAGATAAGTCCAGCGCCTACTGGGAATGCCTTGTTTTCAAAGGGATTAACGACAAAGAAAGAGGGGGTTGCTTCGACTCCTATATTCTGACTCATCCCCTTATCAATCTCGAAATCTTTGAGATTTTTCAATCCATACCCATCAAGAGAAATTGCCTTAACGGTCCAATTGTTTATCGAGGCAAAAAGATGGCCAATTTCAGCGGCTTTTTCAGAGAAGGGGTCCTTCCCTCGGAAGAAAAATAAAAGGAACCACGAATTTGATAAGTCTTGCAAGAGAGCTTTTCGTTGATTGAGATCAATATCCCGTTTTGCAAGAAGCCCGTAGCTAGTCGTTGGATTCAAAAGAAAATCTCCGAGAGCGGGTTTTTGCAAAAGGATCTTGCCCCATGCATCAGCGAATTGAGCGCTTTGATTGACCCATCTCCCCTGCTCGCGAAGGTAATTCTCCACATTCTCAGAGGTAGGGACCAGTAGTGCTAATGAAAGAAGCTTTTTAAGTTGCCTTTTTTCAAGCTCCAGAACTTCTTCAGCTTCATCAAGGGAAGGGGCTTTTCCTATGGCCTCCTCCATTTCCTGCTCCTGGAAGTAATACCAGCCTTCTAGCTTTTGCTCATACCAGGTGGCCGCTTGTAGGATCCCGATACAAAGAGTGGCGAAAATAAGTTTAAGAGCCATTTTTGATCATCTCTTGTTGTTGGACAGCTTTATCGGTGTTTATTTTCCCTTCCGACTGTCCGGTTGATTGCAAATGATCTATAGTGGATCGAACCTTGTTCAAAAGTTCTTCTTTGTCGATTGTAAGATCTTCAATGACATCAGAAAGATCAATCTTGGTGAAATCGACTTGTTGCAGTTCAGACAAAGAGAATCCACGGCATTCAGGAGCCTCAGCTTTGCCCCATTTGATTCCTAGCTGCTCTCTCCCCTGTTCATGGAGGATTCGGGCCAATTTCGTCGGGAAACAACAAAAAATCTGAGCTGTTTGAGTATTTAAGTTCTCTTTTTGGCTTCCTACGTGATGGCACTGCCCTGCATGCCGTCGTTCAGCGAGGGATTGCTCTTCTGAAGTACAGCGGGCTAAATAGGTAGAGACAGCCAACCCATCCATTTTCTTACAGCAGTCATAAAGCGCTCCCTGGATAAAGCTGCATTGGCACTGCATTCTTTCTCCTCGAAAGATCTCCACATCCGCTCCAAACTCACGACCAGACTTTTCTAACTCGTTTTTGATATCAGAAAAAATAGAGAGGGTCGATACTGCTGTTCCGATTTCGTTGTTTTTCTCATAGGAAGAATCAAAGACCCCGCTCAATCCCCAGATCTTTTCTCCCTCGAAAATATGGGAGTCTTCGCGATGTGCTGCTTTCTTTGCCAGGTCATAGGTCTTTTCCCAAAGGTCGCATTCGCCAAAAAGGTTACTCTTCAGACACCGTTTTTTTGTAAGAATGCCCCCTTGCGCCCGCAGTTTTGCACAGGGCGAGTCGGCATTTGGCTCGCAGGAAAAGAGTAATTGGCGGAACCAAGTATCCCGGAAGACCGCTTGCCCTTCGATCATTCGCACCCCGGGCCCTTCCACCACTTGCGAATAGAGAAGTTTGCAGCTGGGATTCCCCTCCACTACAGATAGGCTCTCAGGATAGTCTGTCTCCCAAAGATCTGTTTCGCTAGCAGATTGAATTAGATTCTCTTCTATAAGATAGCTCCGGCAATTGGTCGAATTGTCTTTATGCTTCCATTGGGAAACCACAGCATATTTCTTGAATCCAACAACCTCTGAAATATTCGCATTGAAGGATTTTAAGGTGAGATCTTTAGAGAGTTCTTTTTTAATCCTCTTTAATTCGCCTTCAGCGCTGGATTCCCAAAAGAAATGTTCCGATAATTGAAAATGCCCTTTACAACTTTTGATCTGTTCCTTTACAGCAGGAAGTGCCTGTGCAATCCTCTTTTGCAGAAAAGTAATCTGATAGTTGCCCTCTTCCTGGCATACGCCTAATTTTTCCTCTTGGGGGATAGTTTGAGTCTGAGCGGATATCACTCCGATGTTTGCATTCGGATTGTCTAAAACAGCCTGGCTCAGCTGAAAGAGGGTTTCTGTCCCTTCAAACTGCTTTCTTTTAGCGGAGACAGCAGTAAATTGCTCGATCTCTTTGGATTTTATATTGCTAAGATCGAATTCTTTCCCCTTGTCTTTCTCTGGAAGCGCATCATCTTTTCCAAATTCCGAAGTCCAGCCGCCTTCAAGCCAATGCTTCACCTGCTCCTTTCCCCAAGCTTGATCCTCTTTAACTTGGCGCTTATCAGCGCTAATCAGGCTCATTGGGAAATAGATTAAAAGAGAGAATGCTAAAAACTTCTTCATCATTAATATGCCGTTTGCCCATCAGGGACCGGAGTTAAAAAATACACCTCTTTTGCGAGTTGGGTTTCTGTAACTGTCGGGGAGTGGTTGATCGTAAAAATCACTAAAGGCGCAGGTAAATGGTCAGACTCCCTAATCCAGGGAAATTCAATCACTAACTTATCTTTCCCTCTGCGCACTTTATAAGATACGTTCCCGTTTGGAATTTCGGAATCTTTCCAAAGAACAAGAGAAGATACCTTCCCGGATTTCGAAGCAATAAATGTTCTGTTCATAGAACCCGGATCTCCCTCACCTAATTCCCCCTTAGCTTTTACATAGATTTTTTCTCCGGGCATTAGATTTTCTATATCGAATAGATAACCTAGCGGATTCACATAATGCATGGTGACTTTCATCTCATCCATAAACGCTGGCTCAACTGGGTAGGGAAGATAAAAAGCAGCATTGGTAGTCTCTTCCTTAAGATCTAGAAAAAGAAACTGGGAAGGCTCCCCCCTTTCAAAACCACCAATTATAAGAGGCTCGCAAGTCCCTATAGGGGCATCTCCCTTGCCGTTACGAAGGATTTTTCCGTCCCCTAGATGTGCGCCTTCGAAAACGTCAATGGTCCTCCCTACCGCATTCCGGTGAGTAATTTTAAATTTTCTGCCATTTGGAATCCCATCAGCACGTAGGAAATATGTGGGAATCATCCCATTTTTGGAAGGGAGATCTACCCCTTTCGTAATCGTTAAAGAATACTTTTCTGAAGGTTTTTCATTTTCCCCATATAAAAGCTGAAGGAATTGAGCACAATTCTCAGGTGTAAGCATAGGACAGTTTGAAAGGTCGGCCGCGCAAGAGTAACTCGTAGAAGCTAATGTCATGATCAATATCGTAAAAAATCTCATAAATTCCTTTAGGGAAGGATCCCTTCTAAAGTTGTTGCTTTTACAGCTGGTTTAACCATATCCAGACAGCAGTGTTTCTTTGTCCAGATTAGATAAACAAAATCCTCCCCGCCGTAGGGGAAGCTCTTTCCTGAGCCCCAAAACAGATCGCTTTTCCCAAGGGGTTGACAAGGGGCCTTTGTGTTAGCGATCGGCTGGACAAGTTGGGTTTTATAAATCGTTTTCTTGATTCTTGGCATGAGGGCCTTATCGCAGAAATTATCCTCAGCAAAGCCGAGAGCCATCCCCAATGAGTGAAGCTTGCCCAAAAGTCTATGAACTAGCAGATAGCTCGCTTGAACTGTCCCCAAATGGTGAGGAACATGGCCAACGAATGGATAAAGCGATCCCATGCACCCAGCGCACCAGAATAGTTCGTCCATAGGAGCCCCAGCGGAAGAAGCCGCACAATCCGGAATACAAGCAACCTGGGCTAATGGATTCGAAAACAAGAAGATTTCAGGATTCAACACAGAAGCCCACTGATCGTCATCCCAAAATGGGTCAAATTCAGACAAATAGGAGACGGCCATTTCCGAGGACTCAAGACAAGAGAAGTCGGTCAGTATTCCTAGCCAGTGCAGAATAGGGAAATTGTAATAGTGGACATTATAAAAGCTAGACCTCCCAGAATCCCCTACATTTGCGATGGCTCCCCGTTTTTTAATGCCAGCTTTCGAAATTGTAGTTCCTCCCCAAGCAGTTAATTTATAGGGAGTCATCGTTACATCAATTAAAGCCGTTGGCTCCCAGAAAGCTAACGGGATCCCTAATTTCGGAGGAGTCCCTGCGCAGCTGCAAAAAGGGGTGAATTTATAATGCACAAGATCTTTATGCTCTGGAGTTACATTAGCTCCTGAGATATGAATCGGGAAAATACAGCCCCAACAGACATCCGTTATGGGGTTAACGAACTTTCCTTGTTCAGCAGAGCTAGAGGAATTCCAAAGAAGACAACAGCCTAAAAACACATAGTGGATGGTCTTCGAATTTGTCCAACGTTGGACAAATTTCGTATACTCAATGGTCAACATCTTATGCACACGTGATGCTTATTTAATCTGATTAATCTAATATGCTATTGATGTCTTTTTGTCAAATCATCTATAAAGAGCCCGAGAATCTCTCTATTTTTAACCTAAATGGCATAAGCTTGTGTTTTTCTGGACAATAAAAGACTCTTTCTTTAGGGGTTAATTAAAAGCAAATTCTAGATTTCCTGTCCGCAGCTACGGAGAATGATTTTAAATGATGGAAATCAGGAGAAAAGAGGGTCTTGTGGCAAAGAAGGTTTTATCAGTTATTTTGATTATTGTAGGTCTGTTTTTTACGTTAATCCCCCATTCTGTGCACCTTTTGTTCGGGCTGAATGTGCCACACATGTACCACGTTATTTTTGGATTGATTGCAGGTGGGATTGGCGCCTACCTTATGTTCGGTAAAAAGAGCAAATGATCCATGCATTTAAAAAACAAGACAAGGAGCTTTAAATGAATTCATACAAAATAATTATGAATATGGGAATATTCATATGTTTAACTTTTTTCCCATCTGTACATGCTATGGCGGGGACTCAACTAGCTCAAATGGACATGAAAGGAGTATGCGAGAATTTATCTCCAGAAATGCAACAATTTGCTAATAAATTAAATATGAAGAACAAAATGCTGTTTTGTAGCGAATTTACTGATTCTCAAAGAACCCAAGCAATGCAAATGGCTGCTGGTACTGGTAGTTATAAAAACTCAAAAATGTCACCTAATAAAAGTGTAGAAACAATTGCAGCTAAGATTAAATGAGATTTTTAAGGACTTTCATAATCAACAAACTTCCGCAGAGTAGAACTATCTGTATTATACCTCGGCCCTAAAAAGGCCGAGATTTTCTTCGCTAATCAGTAAAATTAAGAAGTTTGACCACTACATTTACTTCCACAATAGCAGGTATCGCCACATTGGCAATTTTGTCCACACTGGCAAGTTTGAGAAGCACATTTGCGGCCTGTCTTAGAAAAGCATCCACAATTTTTTTCTTTTGTGCATGTACAGGATTGACAAGGACAATTAGGTCTAGCTACCGCTGGTGCGGCTGAAAGCGAACTAATTACCATAAGAGAAGCACCTAAAAAGGTGACCAATGTTTTCATTTATATCCTCTTTTTTCTTTTTACTATACTCCTGTATGGTATATTTAAATAAAAATTATGTCAATTTCTGGGGAATTTATTTCGGAGTTAAACTAAGAGAACTCCTATTGAGAGTGATGATCGCTTTTACTAGGCTCTTTACTCAAATATTGGATCCAAAGCCCCTTACCTCGAGTTACCAGCCCGCCGTATTCGGCTGTAACGCTGATCAAAATTAAGTTGATCAAGCTGAGGGATACGAAAACATAGGCCGAAAATACCCTCCTCTTTCTGATCACATAGCCTCTAAAAAACGCATGCCCTAGGCTATAGGCCAATGTGCTAAGAGCCCAGTTCCTATGAAGGAGAATATAAGGGTTGTCGTGGTGACCTAGCTTCGATGCATATAAACCTGTAATCACAGTTAAGACAGATAAACCTGCAGCAATCACAACTACCCAATTAGAAAGGGCATAAAAAGGCTCTTTCCCTATACCTACTAAAAACAGAAAATCAAGAACAAAGGCTACAAAAAAAAGAACAATAGGAAAATGGAGAAGAACAGGATGGAGATCTCCTATATTCAATCCTTTTGATTCATGTGTATGGCTTTTTTGTGTATTCTCTGGTTGCATCGTCTCTTTTTTCATATCCATTTGCTTTTGATCATGATGCATCATCCCAGAAGGAACTTCTGGTTTTATTGGAGCTGGAGACGCTTTATCTAGTTGGCCATACCAGCCTGGATCCAGATAATTAGTAATCCCTTCGCGCACCTTGACAACCGTAAACATTCCACTCATCTCAATCATTCCAAAGGGTCCAGGAGAGCCAAAAGGGAGAAAATTATTAGGTCTTTGCATATGATGACTCATCTCAAACATCTCCCCCATGCCATTCTCTCCCATTGGCATATAGTCAGGGAAAATCGTTTGAATTTTTTCAGCCAATTCTCCTTGATCGACCCCGAGCATATTGGGAATATCATGTTCCATACCACTCATCATATGATGGGTTTTATGGCAATGAAGAGCCCAATCCCCAGGCTCATCAGCAATAAATTCAACATCATGAGTATTTCCTACGACGACATCGATGGTATTCCCAAAATATTGGGCACTCTTGGGAATTCTTGAACCTCCAAACCCAGTGACAGTAAAAGTAAACCCATGCAAATGAATAGGATGATTATCCATACTCAAATTGGCAAATCGGAGGCGAACTCTCTCTCCTTTTTTTACTACTAATGGGTCAGATCCTGGATAAATCTTTCCATTGAAAGTAAAATAATTAAAGTCGAGCATAACCATAGGATCAGGGGTAGAAGCTCCAGGAGGAATAGCCCACTCATGGACAAAAATAGCAAAATCCCGATCGATAGAAGGCGACTCTGGTTTTTTAGGATGGATGATAAAAAAACCCATCATACCCATTCCAATCTGCGTTATTTCATCAAAGTGTGGGTGGTACATGTAAGTACCATGCTGTTTTAAGGTGAATTCATAGGTGAATGTCTTTCCTGGAGGAATAGGAGCCTGGTTAAGCCCTGTCACCCCATCCATTGCATTGGGAAGAAGAATCCCATGCCAGTGAACGGTTGTCGGTTCTGAAAGATTATTGGTCACTAAAATCCTGACCCTCTCTCCTTCTACCGCCTCAATCGTTGGACCTGGAGCACTCCCATTATAACCCCAACAATTGATTACCAGTCCAGGAGCAAATTCTTGCTGTACTTCCTCTGCTACAAGGTGAAAGACTTTGACCCCGTCTTCCATAATCCAGGGAAGCTTGGCAACATTAGGAGTAATAACGGAATGACTCTCTTGCTTACTGCAACCGAAAAGTACCAAAAGGAGAAATAACCATCTCATTCTTGCTTCCTTAAAAGATCAACAGATCCTCCGACGGCATAGAGCAGGTCAATTCTTGCTTTTTTGTACAGTTGTAACGCATGAATATGCTCAATTGTAGCTCGGACTTCGTTGGCTTTCAGTTCTAAAAGATCATAGATTCCAAGAGTCATTACATTGTAATGGAGTTGTCCTAAGATCAGCTGTTCCTGAAGATTAGGGAAAATGGTCCCTTCAAAATCTTTAAGCTGAGACTGATATTTACTGGCTGTTTTGAAAAACTCTCTCACTTCTGAGCAGGCATGAACCGCTTTAGAGAGAAGTTTTTTTTGATTTTGCTCCAGTTCAGCATGATACCTCTTCTTTGCGCCTTGGCCGTGGTTGAAAATAGGCACTTCCAAGGAAATAGAAGGCCCTATTGTTGTGAACCCTTCTGGCTGTTTTTCTGAGGAGACGCCAAGTAGTAGATTGGAATAAGTCCACCATTCTTTTAATTTGGCTTTCTGGGCAATGGCATCTGTTTCTCGACGAATGGTTTCGATGTCCAGTCGGTTTTCTATAGCTGCTTTCTCCAGTGTGTTTAAATCAGGCAAATCAATATCATTTTTCCAATCAATTTCTCCGGCAATCTTCCAATGAGCTTCGTTACCAAAGACGCCTAAGAGGCGGTTCATTTTTTCTCTGGCCATTTCTAACTCGGCTTCAAACCCCTTGAATTTTTCTACGGCCTCCTCATGTTGGATTTCGTGGCCTTTTGCCTGCAATGCACTAATATTTCCCGCTTGATTTTGAAGCTTGGCTAAACTTGCAGCCAAATGGCTTAACTCTACGAGTTTTTTTTCTTCTGCTAGCTGCAGGTCTAAAGATTTAACTTCCAACCAATTGACTTGCACTTCTTGGACTAAATCAAGGACCTTTTGTCCAATTTGAGATTCAATCACTTTGATTGCAGCTTCGGCCGCTTTTTTGCGAAAGGGGATCAGAAAAAGGTCTAAAAAACTAATGGCTGCATCAAAAACATTACTCAAAACATATCCAGACTTATTGGGAAAGCCAACGCTAGCACTGAAAAATGGGTTCTGCATCAGCCCTGCTTCAAGCAAATCTGCATAGCCAATCTCCAGATCTTCGTAGTAAGCAAATAGTTCAGGGTTATTAACGAGGGCTAACTGCACTCCATTTTCTTGTGTAAGGCCCTTTTTCTCAATTTCCTGCAGAAACTGTTGTTTGATTTCTTCAACCCCTTCACGCCAAACCATTTGTTTAGAAATGCGCTCTTCAATGACCTGTCTAACTGACTCAAAAGAAGTATCGCTAGATCGAGTTGAACAACTCGCGAGGAAAAGAGAACATAGAATCCATTTCTTCATACTTTTTCTGAATAAAGAAAATAAGACAAGAAAAGCAAGTGAATTTATTAGGATATTTGATTTTGGCAGTCCTTAACTTGTATAAAAAGTAAAAAGCTCCTATGTTGAAGAAAAACTTTCCTTCATAACCAAATTAAGGGAGTGTCATATGAAAGTACAAAAACTCATGAGTTCTTTTGTCCTCGTCGCTTTTATAAGTTGTTTTGGCACTATGCATGCTGAACAATCTCAAAATTTAGAAGGAATGGTTGCAGCGGGTAAAGATCCTCCTTACGAAAGACATCACTATAAGAGAGAGTGTAGGAATTTTTCAGAAGAGACAAAAAGATTTTCCGACAAGTTGAATGATTCAAACTTAAAGATATTTTGTGAAGACTTTAATGATGCGCAGCGACAGCAAGCGATGCAAATAGCAAGTCAAAAGGGTATGAATATGACTCCTGATCAAGCTGTTGAAATGGTCACAGCAAAAAAGAAATAAGCCATCTTGAGATGAAAAGATGATTTTAATTAGGGCCAAAACATGAAACATGAATCGGATTGTTGCTCCTCCTCTCATCTCTCTAAAAAAACGAATAACCCTCTCTCTCCCCATTCTCCTGTCGAATATACATGCCCCATGCATCCTCAAATTGTACAACCTAAACCAGGAAGCTGCCCTATTTGTGGAATGGCTTTAGAGTCCAAGGTTTTTACAGCTGAAAAAGAGGAAAACGTCGAGTTGAAAGAAATGACTCTGCGTTTTTGGGTTGGATTTGTCTTAACGCTACCCATCTTATGGCTGACTATGATAGGACCTCTCTTTTCATTCAGCCCATCTCCTCAAGTCAGCTCATGGATTCAAGCAATTCTTGCCACACCGATAGTTCTATGGGGCGGATGGCCTTTTTTTACGCGTGGTTGGAGTTCTATTATTCATCGCAATTTAAACATGTTTACTTTGATCAGTATTGGCGTAGGGGCTGCTTATTTCTATAGCATGGTTGCTACACTCTGGCCTTCGATCTTTCCTCCCTCCTTTCAAAGTAAAAATCATGAAATCCCTGTTTACTTTGAAGCGGCTAGCGTGATTACTGTCTTGGTACTTCTAGGACAGGTCTTAGAGCTGCGAGCGAGAGATAGAACGGGCAATGCAATTCGAACCCTCCTCAACTTAGCTCCCAAGACAGCTCGTGTCCTTTTAGAAGACAAAAGCGAAAAAGATATCCCGCTTGAGGAAGTTAAAAAGGGAGATATCCTACGTGTAAGACCAGGGGAGAAAGCTCCCACGGATGGAATTATCCTTGAAGGAAGTAGCTCCATCGACGAATCGATGATTACGGGAGAACCTTTTCCCGTTACTAAGAGTCCTGGAGACAAAGTGACAGGAGCCACTTTGAATGGGAGTGGTAGTTTTATCATGCGAGTTGAAAAAGTGGGCAGTGAAACACTGCTTGCCCGGATTGTCCAAATGGTCAGCGAAGCACAGCGTAGTCATGCTCCCATTCAAAAGCTTGCCGATCTTGTCTCTTCTTATTTTGTTCCTATTGTTGTGATGATCGCTGTGATTACGTTTATCGTTTGGAGTCTCATTGGTCCTTCTCCTGCTTTTGCTCATGCCCTCATCAACGCTGTGGCTGTTCTCATCATAGCTTGCCCCTGTGCTTTAGGCTTGGCAACCCCAATGTCCATCATGGTCGGTGTCGGCCATGGTGCGATGGCTGGCATCTTAATCAAAAATGCAGAAGCTCTTGAGACGATGTCTAAAGTCGATACAGTGGTTGTCGATAAAACGGGAACCTTGACAGAAGGGAAGCCTAAGCTGACAGCGATTTTAAGCTTGGGAGAAAATAATGAGAATGAGCTCCTCCAATGGGCTGCAAGCTTGGAGATTGCCAGTGAACATCCCTTAGGAGCGCCCATTGTATCGAGGGGAAAAGAGAAGGGACTACCACTACTGCCTATAGAAGATTTTCAGAGCATCGCAGGGAAGGGGGTTATTGGGAAGATCGCAGGAAAAACAGTCTCAATTGGGAATCAAAAACTTCTCTCCGATTTACATGTTGATCTAATGATCGCCTTAGAAAAGGCTGAATCTCTACGTCAGCAAGGACAAACGGTCTTATACCTGGCAATCGATGGAAAAATAGCAGGGATTTTTGCCGTTTCCGATGTCATCAAAATCTCTACAAAGGAAGCGATTGACCTGTTGCATAAAGATGGCATTCGGATTGTCATGTTAACAGGAGACAATCAAACAACGGCGAGGGCTGTTGGCAAAGCGCTCCGTATTGACGAGATTGAAGCCGAAGTATTACCCGAGGATAAGAACAAAATTATCAAGCGTTTTCAAACAGAGGGGAGAATTGTCGCTATGGCGGGCGATGGAATTAATGATGCTCCAGCACTTGCTCAGGCGAATGTGGGCATCGCCATGGGCACGGGTACAGACATTGCCATCGAAAGCGCAGGAATTACTCTTGTTAAGGGAGATCTGAGAGGGATTGCAAGAGCAAGAAAATTAAGTTTGGCTACAATGCGCAATATTAGACAAAACCTGTGGTTTGCTTTTATTTACAACGCTCTAGGAGTTCCTATTGCTGCTGGTGTACTTTATCCGGTATTTGGGCTTTTACTCAGCCCCATTATTGCAAGTGCAGCAATGACTCTCAGCTCTGTGTCTGTCATTATGAATTCACTGAGATTAAATAGACAAAAATTATGAGAGTCGGCACCGATAGAATTAATGGCACTCTAAAATAAGGGCATGATGGATTGGACAGTTATTGTTGTGGTTTTTGTTTTAACACTTTGCATGGTTGGATGTTGTGGTGGCTCATTGATGAAAGGCTTACGCAGAAATAAAGGCAATGGGAAGGACAACGATAAACATACAGGTTGCCATTAGAAATAGTAGGTTCCTCGTAAGAATCATTCGGTTTCAGTGGGTCCTTTTTCCTTGAATATTTTTAACACCGTTTCTAAGTAAATGTTTCCCGCTATTTTATTGTATTTCTCCCCATTCAAAAGTACTGTAGTTGGGACTTCTTGGACCCCATATCTCCCATAGGCTTCGGGATCAATACAAATAGGCGCGGTTACTCCAGCATCTCTAAGTTCTTTGATCTTTTGGGAAAATGCTAGAAACGAATTCCCAGGAAGTCCTCGCAGCACTAATATTCCTCCTGCTTTCTCCAATGATTGAGACCATTCCTTCCAACTTTCTAATGGGACCGAAAAAGACATAAATACCAAAAGATTATACCTCGATGGTTGAAAATTTTCGGACACGGATGGACAATTTTTACATTTGGGGGAGTTCTTTGCGGGCTCCTGCTCATACAAACTCTTAAGAAACAGAAAAGCCTCTTCGTCTGCCTGCTTCCCCGCCTGTTCAGCAAATTGCTTTGCCTCCTCAGAAATAGAGAGAGTCAAAATCAATAAAAGAGACGGGACGAGCCAACTCATGATGCTTTTTCTCTTTCTGGCAGAGCGAACTCTTCGACAAGAAGATATCCTTCTTTTTGAACGACCTTGGCAGGAATATGGGTAATCTTAAAGCGGGAAGTATAGACCCCATTTTGATCGAAATAAATCGGGCATTTTTCTCTTTCCTCAATTTCGATCGGCTTACCACGGGTCAGGATCCACTTAAAATGCCCAGTTTGTTTGCGAGCCCATGCAAGATGTGATTCTTTGCTCCCATCAAGAAAAAGGAGGGCACTGGACAGTTTTATTTGCTTTAGAGGGTTAATGATAGTCCCCGCTTTGGCTATGACTGTCCCTGCTGTATCCTGTATGTCTTTTTCGACCTTGAATGAAAGATCCACAAGGAAGGTGCGAGATTTCTTAGCCACTTGTACTTTTTCGACTGGCGTAGGAGTTTTTGCTTGTTCCATTAGGCTTTCTTTAGCTTGGGAAATCTTCTGATTTAAATCCTTGCCAGCAAGACTTCGCTGAAGGAACAGTAAAAAGCTCTCTTCTTCTATCGGGAAAACTTGTCCCATCTTCCCTAGATCTTTGCCAAAAATCGGAGTACAGTACCCAACAACCATCAAAAAGATAATCAGCTTGCGCGGCATCCATTTGCTCATGCGGCTCTCTATACTCCTTTAGCTGTTTTCCTATTTAGATTATCTGTCTTTAAGAGCGCGTTGATAGTGTCTCTAATTTTTTGCCCGTTGCTTAAGCGATGCTTAAATTCTTCCTTATGCGTTAGGAGCCAATCCAGGGCGGTTTCAATGGAAAGGCCGTGTCTTTTCAGCTCTTGAACAGCTTGGAATTCAGCGGGTTTAGTGGAATAGAGAGCCGCAGAGAACGGATCTAACTTGAGCTGATTGACAGAGAAGAAGCCAGAGCCTTTGTGATAAATGAACACTTCGGAATACTTTCCCTCCTCCATTCGAAGGGAGGAAAGAGCCATTTCCTTTAACTCGTTCATGGGGATGAGATTTTCTTTCTTTAGGGTATTCATCGAATCGCTGTCTTTGCCGAGCATCAAAAGCCAGCTGGAATTTTGAAAAGCAGCCCGAGCTCCGTGCGACCTCTCAAAATCTTTTAAGCTTTGCGTTCCAACGACTAGGGCCCCATTGTATTTTCTTAGTCTTCGAGCCAAACTTTCAATAAACCCTTCCATTTGAGGGCTTTTGAGCAGGTCCCAAGCTTCATCAATGCAGATCATGCACCTCTTATTTCTATCGCTCATGAAAATTTGATTTGAAATTGTAAGGGTGAAAATCTGCAAGATGACTGATTGCAGATCGCCCATGTTCTTCAGCTCCTCTGTCTCAATGACAACAAGGTCATTTTGAAAATCAACAGGGTTTGATCCATAAAAATAGTTAGCGTAAGTTCCTTGCCGCGTGAATTTTTTTAGCCCTTCTTGAAGGCTTTCCGCAGCCCCAATCATCAATTCTGAGCGGAAGGTCGTGCTCCTGATCAAATCAATGACATCATCGATTGTTGCCTTCTCCCCTTTTCTCTCCCATGTAGTTTTTACAAGGGCACTGAGGATATCCGCCCGCTCTTTGTCAATCTTCTGGGCAGGCATAGCCATTGTCGCAACAATGGATGAAACCATCTCAAGCGCGGCATTTTGCGCTTCGATGTCTCCTTTGGTTTTGATAAAACTGAATGGGTTGAGGTTGAATTGGCTTTTTTCGGAGAAAGCTAGATACTGGCCTCCTAGAAGATGGCAGAGTTTCTCAAAGCTTCGGCCCAAATCCAAGACAAAGACCCTTCCCCCCTGTCCAAGCTGGCTCATGATCATTTCTTGCATAAAAACCGACTTTCCGGAACCGGATGGGCCTACGACGACGGTGTTGAGGTTGCCTTCAACCGCAAACGGATCCCATGTCGACAGTTGGCCTCTTCTGCCGGTTAGGATCATTCCTTGATTGGAATTGCCCCACCACTCGCCTACACAAGGGATAAAACTGCCTGTCTCCTTCGTAAGGGTGGTTCTCATGCACCGGATCCGTTTCAACCCTTTGACATAAGCAGACTCTTCCCCCCACGCCATCGGCAGAGACGACAGAAAATCGGGAAGATGGAGATAATGATTCTCTTTCAGCCGAAATCCGTATTTTTGAAAAAGCGCCATCAGGGTAGATTCCGACTTCACAAAACGGCTCTTTTCAGCCCATAATCCGCAGCTCAATCGAGTCTCTACAAACATTTCTCCTTCGAGAAGTTGCTTCTGAACAAAAAAGTTTTCCTCTCGCTCTCTTGGCATATTGGGAAACATCCGGACCAAAGCAGGGAATTTAGCTTGGTGCTCTAAAATCTTAGCCTTGCCCTGAAACTTTGTTTCAGTCTTTTGCTGCGAGGGGAAGTGAATGCCGTAGTGGAGATAAAACGGCGATGAAATCCTATACGATTGATTTAAAAAATCGCCGATCATCTCTCCCATGTACCCAAGGCTCCAGCGATCTGGAAAATCCACAGCTTCATAGGTCCGCATCATTGCATCAGAGTGCGATCCATGAAAAATAAGACTTTCTTTTCTCACTTCAAGAGCAGAACCTGGCGCGCCGATCTGTCTTGAGATCCAAGTATTTTTGTTCCAGGAGCGCCTTGTTTGAATAGAAGGATCCTGATCGAAATTAACAATCCCCGACAACCATTCAATCAGTTGGGAAGGCTCTATTTCAAACGATTGGCTAAAGCGGGAGAACGTTTCTAGAACTTTCTTCTTTTTCTCCACTAAGCTATCTAGAAAAAAAGGGATGTTTTTCTCAGCTGGCTTCGGCTGACTGTACGAGAAAACAAAACGGAAGATTCGAGGAGGCACATCTCCATGAAGGGATTCTTCTTTAAAGAACGCTTGCTTCTTGTCTGCGATTTTCTTGAAAATCCCTCCTTGCTGCTGTCTTGGCTGAGCCCAAAGATCCAAAAAGCGACTCGTCCGGTAATCGGCGAACATACAGGTTTGAATATCAGCGCCCTCTTCCCCTATCTCCCGAATTAAAGAGCTTAATTCCTTCTGCGCCTCTTCAGAGCCTCCAAGGATCGGGATCGCCTCAATGACGAATCCAAAACTCGTCTTGTTCTCGTAAATCTTTCTCTCCGAATCATAAAGCCTATAAGGGAGGATATCAGCGAAATAATCGGGATCCAGAAAGTCTGAAACGATCTCTTTTTCTCCAGCAAGCTGGTCAATATCTGTGCTTTCTCCAAAGAAGTCAGCGATCTTTTGTCCGATTTGGCTGAAAAAAGTCATTGATCCTCCATGAAGATAAGAGTTCCAGAATCCTCTTTGACAAGACGCAACTTTTTCCTATGTTGGGAAGTAAATTCTTGTTCCTGTTCTCTTAAAAGGAGCGCAGTTCCAAGATCTGCAATGAAAAAATCCTCTCCATCCTCTCTTTCAACGATCATGTCGAGAACTTCATTGACTGGCGCACAGCCAATCCCCTTTCCTGGAGGACAGTCGAAATGGGTATTATAGACGCCGCATGAAGTCAGGCTTAAGCAAACAGCAAATAGATATTTCATGAGGCCTTCCTCCTTAGGAATAAGATTTCCCGCTCTAAAAATACCCGGGACGGATACTCGTCTTGGATTTCTCCATTTATTTCGACAATTGGGATTGTTTTAACTACATCCTCTTGCTTAAGAAATAAAAATGCGTCCTTAAAAGCTGCCGTTTTCTCTAAGAAATCCATCTCAGCTAGCTTAGGCAGAGGATACCCAAGTACTTCCATAGCAGCCTGCATGATGATGCAGCCATGTTTGTGCTTTTTCTCGCGAATATGCTTGAGCACCGTCTCAAAAAAGAGAGGTTTTTGACGGTCCTCAAGATGGCCCAGACAAACCATTGCTTGAAGCGTCAGAAGATCAGCAGGATCAGGGTGGAAAACCCAAAAAACCTCACCTGTATCGATGTATTTATCCTTAATAGGTCTAAAATCTTCCTCAAAGAAGTCAAAGCACTTGGTGCAGCTCATGGAAAAATACTCCACAATTTTGATATGGGCATTGGGATTGCCATAAGTAATTTGGTATTTGGAATCTAATTTTTCGAAGGCCCAGGCGGTGCATACGCCAAAAGAACATAAACAGGCCAATAAAACCTTATCCATTTTTCAGGCTCCTTTCCCGATCAAATTTCTTTTTCAGATCTTTTTCCCCGATCTTTACAGTCTTGGTAAAAACAATATCTACAACCCTCCCGGCAGCGATTTGAATGGCTGGCTGAAGCTGTTCCGATTTTTTAATGTAGTATTCCGCGAGCTTATTCAGCGCAGCGCTACCTCCTACAAAGCCGCTATTGCGCAGCATATCGATATTTAAAATGGTCTTATCTGAGTTCGTTTGGGCTAACTTCTCAATTGTCTGATTATTGAGGGTGCCTTGAAGCGTCTGTCCAATGCCCTGTAAAATAGCAGCAAAGGCTACCCGAGAGATGATTTGTCCAGATCGATCGACTACAACTCCCCGCAATCCTTCCCGGCCATCCTCTCCAGAGACATAAGCGCTCACCTCTGTCTCTATGAAAGAACCGTTCCGCTCTACTAATGTCATCCGCTCAGCCCGAACATAGACCCGCTCACTGGAGATATCCCCAATCGCATTCCCAATGATAATGCTCCCCTTCAAAGGAACTCTCACCTTTCTTGGGAGCTTTCCGTTATCGAGCGGCCGCAGCAGAATCATATTTGGCCCTGTAGGCTTTTGAACAGCAACGCTGCAATCCGCTCCAGAAACAAGTATCGCCTTCACGACAGTTCCTGCTGGGATCTCGAATAAAACGTTCTTATCCTCTTTTTTATCGGCAATCTCCCAAATCTTTAGAGGAGGCTCATGGCCTTCAATCCCGTCAATAGGAATGCCTTGGTCAATCTGCGGCGGCTGGAAGCTTTTGGTGTTAAGATCCTCTTCAAGAATCTTGATTTTTTCTCTCAACTCTCCGGTTTCTTGAGCCAGAGTGTCCTTTTCCCCCTCAATCAGCGACTTTTCTTCCCTAAGGTTCAAAACAGATTTTTCGAGAGACTGCATCCGGTCACTTAAGACATCGCTAAAATTTTCTAAAGTCGATAGGCGGATATCCTCTGGCTTGATTTCCTTGGAGATTGTGTCAAAGGAGTTGGATTTTAAGATATTTTTAGGGGCAGCTTGCTTATCTGCTTTGTTCAAAAATAGGATCACAACTACTCCAACTAAAATAAGTCCAAAAACAATAAGCCCATAGAGTCTTTTCTGCTTGGCGGCAATCTTGTCTGACGTCTTTTGTGGTTCCACATTAATTCCTATCTTTCGGGTATGCAATAATGCAGAGAGCTTCTTGCTTGGGGCCCAGTTCTTGGACATTTAAAAAGACCCAAGAATGGTTTTCTTTTTTCAATGAGTCGGCAGTAATTACAACTGCCTGTTTGCTGTCATTTTTGATCTTGTAAACGAGCAACGTATCAAGAGGCCCTTCGAAAGCTTTCATCGTCTCCGCCTTCAGCGGCATGGGCAAATCCAAAGCTTTTTCATCCGCAACAGGCTTTTGTCCATAGCCAAAAGGTATTTTCCCCTCTAAAATCTTGTTCAGCATCTCGACAGTTGCCGCTCCTTGAAACATCTCCACATCGATTACATTCCCGTCCCATTCATCCATCTCTTTCAAAATCACTTGTTCCGATGGACAGTCCAATGAAGAAACCGATAAGTCCTGGACAAATCCCGAACTCGTCACAACAGTTAGGGTAATCGGTTTGGGAACGTCTTGTAGCATGTTGATGAATGCGTTTCCTGTCCCCGCATCCAAAGTTACAGAAAAAATTGATCCATCCCCTATGATTTTCTCTACAGCTCCGCCTTCGATACAGATACGGTTATGCGAGGTCCTCGAAAACGTAACTGGAATAGGAATCTTCTCATCGATCCTTCTTTCAATGACGGCCTCCATAGAGCCAAACGCTAAAACGGGCAAGAGAAGAAATGCTTTATTCATTAAATTGGCTCCTTCTTGAGCGATGTGAGTTGCAACTTTCCATTTTGGCAATGGAATTGGAGGCTGAATTTCTTGCGTTCTTTTTGTGCACAGAAAGGGGCCTCGCCCCCTTTGCCTACTAAAACAAGAAATTCTCCCTCTACTACGAACGTTTCCTTGTCCATATCGACATAGCTTCGCTCTGTGCGGAAAAAGAAAGATTGCTGCCCTTTCAATAGGCTCTCCTTCTCCTGGGTTAGAATTTTTCGAATTTCCTGGTAAAAAGCTGGGTGGACATATTCCAAAATAATCTGATTTTTTCTCTCTACATCGGACGGAGTCCGATTGAGCAAAAGATCAGATAAGAAAAGGCCCATTTTTTCTAAATACCCGCTGGAAACTCGTTTATCTTCCATCCAGAAAGAGGTTCCTGCTGTAGGAACAATCACTATCCTTTCGTTTTTGAAAAACAACAGAACAGAAAGAAGCACAATCGCAAATGACAAAATTGCCGAGAAAAATAAAAAGCAGTTCCGTTGAGCAACCAGTTTTGCTGTGCTCTTTTTTAATATTGAATTATCCATGCTCTACTTCACCCAGAGCTGTTTATTGGAAGGAGGCAGATTCACCCTAAGCAAACGGTTGAATCGCCTTGTTGGAATAGACCAATACAAAAAGCGAATCCCATGAAATTTTGGGAACCGCTTAAGCATTCTTTTCACCAAAAATACGGAAGCGATCCCGATTACAGGGACGACAAACAAGCTATCAAACAATGAACCGATAAAAAAAGGAGTCAAATACCCAATCAAATCAGCCACTGAAAAAGATAAGATTCTCACTGGTTCGTCTAAGTGCTTTAGGATCGCATTGCTCATGTTTATAACCCGCCGATGACTTCAACCAATTTTGGGACATAGTTCACAGCCAATCCCAATCCGCCCCAAAGCAATAGAGGCTTAATGGATCCTGCTGCATATGCCTGGAAAAGACCTGCTCCGCCGCCAAAGACGAGTGCTGTTTTTTTAACCCAAGGGCTGAAAATCGTGTTCATTACATTCGTGGTCATCAATTCAATCTCTTGCACCTCATTACCGGCACAATACCCTTGCGTATGCAAGACCACTCCAAACAAGAGCACAGACCAAAACAAGACTCTAGATTTGTCCAACGTTGGACACTTTTTCTCTATCTCGGCAATTTCTTTGCGTACCATATTTTCTCTCCGTTTAATCTTGCGCACACAAGATGCTTGTTTAATATCATTAATCTAATATGCTTTTGATGTTTTTTTGTCAAATCGTCTATAAGACAGAGAAAAATTTGTCCAACGTTGGACATTTAAAAAAGAAGGTTTCAAGAGGGAAATGCAGTTGATTTCGAGATTTTTTAGGCAGATCTTTTAAGAGATGCTATGGGGGGCGATACTTTCGCTTTTTTCTTTGTTTTTCCTAAATCTCTTTAGCGATGTTCTACAGCATCTAAACATACATACCACTTTGACATCTTGTAATAATTCTGCTATTTAAAGCATAGCGGACTAGATTTTCCGATTCACAAAGGATAATAAGCATGGCAGTAAAATTTTTTAAAAAATTAACAACTGGAGTTTCTGGTCTATTCCTTTTGATTGCCTTCATTCTTGATCTATCTGGCACTAATGAAAACTCAATTATATTTTATTATTTATCCATCATTTCTGGTGGTTATTTCGTTGTTCTTGAGGCTGTTAAAGGACTAGTTAAACAAAGATTCCTAAATATCAATTTCTTAGTAGTTATTGCCACTTTAGGGGCTTTGTATATCAAGCGGTATGGAGAAGCCGCGACTGTTATTTTCTTCTTTTCTTTGGCTGAGTTTTTTGAAGAATACGGAATCGAGAAATCTAAGAGGGCTGTAGAAGCTTTGATCAAAAAAGCCCCAAAAATGGCTATTTTGAAAAATGGCAAAACAGTGCCCGTTGAATCTGTAAAAGTTCAAGAGGTTATCTTGATTAAACCCGGCGAGATGGTTCCTTTAGACGGGATAGTAATCAGCGGCTTTTCCTCTATTGATGAATCGACTATTACCGGAGAACACATCCCAAAAGATAAAAAAGAGGGCAGCACGGTCTTTTCTGGAACATTGAATCAGAATGGCTTTTTAGAGGTTCGCGTCTCTAAAGAGAATAAAGACTCTACCTTCAATAGAATTATCCAACTCGTAGAAAAGGCTCAACACTCACGCGCACCTACACAGGAATTTATAGACAAATTTGCAAAGTATTACACCCCATTAATTGTACTATCTGCTGTTATCATAGCCGTTGTCCCCTCCTTATTTTTCAATGGTATATTCACAGAATGGCTTTATAAAGCCTTGGTTCTGTTGGTCATTGCTTGTCCCTGCGCCTTAGTCATTTCTACACCTATTTCAATTGCATCAGCAATAGGAGGTGCTGCACGGAAAGGAGTATTGATTAAAGGAGGAAAATACCTGGAAGAAACTGGCAAGATAAAAGCCGTTGCTTTTGATAAAACTAGGACACTTACTCTAGGTGAACCCTTCGTTACGGATGTACTGACGTTCAATAACCACACTGAAGAAGACGTCTTAGCAGATGCCGCTGGAATTGAAAAGTTCTCCTCCCACCCCTTGTCAAAAAGCATTTTAGACTTCATCCAAAAAAAGGGGATCATTCCCCATATCATGGAAAAATATGAAAACTTTGTAGGAAAGGGCGGAAAGGCATTTTGCACTAATTGCAATGGGGCTGAGCATGCGATTGGAAATCCAAAATTTATGGGAATCGATTTACCTCCTGACATCTTCTCCAAAGTCCAAGAGTTAGAAAAATCTGGAAAAACTGTGGTTTTAATCAGGGAAGAAAGCAAGGTAATTGGAGCCTTGGCTATCGCGGACACAATAAGAAGCGAAGCAGTGGAAGCGATAAGGCTATTAACCCAATCAAATATCGATACAATTATGTTGACAGGCGATAACGCCTATTCAGCAAAATACATTGCTGATAAGTTAGGGATTAAAAATTTCTATGCCTCACTTCTTCCAGAACAAAAAGTGGAAAAAATTCAAAGTCTTAAAGAAAAATACCATTCGATCATGATGGTAGGAGATGGAGTGAATGACGCTCCAGCTTTGGCCTTAGCCGATGTAGGAATTGCAATGGGGGCCTCTGGTTCGGATATTGCCATTGAAACTGCAGATATCGCCTTGATGAACAATAATTTACTCAATATTCCTCATGTCATCAAGCTCGGCAAGAAAACACTCCAGATTATCAAACAAAACATTATTCTATCCTTAGGGGTAAAATTTGCATTCTTGAGCTTGGCACTTTTTGGTTTAGCGGATTTAGGATTTGCGATAGGAGCAGATTCAGGAATGGCTATATTAGTTATTTTGAACGGCTTAAGATTAGCTCGTTCATCCGATTGACGGCAAAGAAACCCGGTCCTTTAGGTCTGACTATTACCCATAAGTTTTAGTCCGTTTTGTGACTATAAAAGCTCCAACCCCCGAAAAATTTCCTGAATAAATTTTCGGTTTTCATATGGGAATTTGTCCAACGTTGGACAAAGTCGAGGAAATAGTTTATAAGTATATTTCAAGCTTTTTAGGAGATTGTTTATATGCATATCATCACACTCTGTTCATTCAAGGGAGGAACAGCAAAGACATCCACAGCTTTAAGCCTTGGAGCCTGCCTGGCAAAGACCCATAAAAAAAAGGTGCTGCTAGTCGATTTTGATAGCCAAGCAAACCTCTCTATTGGATTGGGTATCGGGCCAGATTCCGAGAAAACAATGGTTCCGGTATTGCAAGGGACTGCAAAGGCTCAAGATATAATCCTAGAGACAAATGTCAAAAATCTGTTCTTGATTCCTGCGAATGCCTATCTGGATGGTATTGAATCAACAGCTGCCTTGGTAAAAGACCTCCACGCCCATTTAAGGCTGCGAGATGCTTTAAGATCTGTAGCTGATAACTATGATTATTGTTTTATAGACACTCCTCCTTCCCTTGGCTGGTTGACTCAATCGGCTTTCTTTGCTTCCCAACACAATCTGATCTGTGCAATCCCAGAAGCTTATAGCGTTATCGGCTTAAGAAGACTAAAGGAGTTCCAAGCATATATTCAAAAGTACCATTCTATCGATGTGCTAGGTGTGATTCTGTCCTTGTGGGATGATCGGGGGGCTGTCAACCAAACATTTCTGCAAGAAATCGAAAGCTCTTTCCCGGGCAAATTACTTCAATCTAAAATTCGCCGCGACGTCTCTGTATCCCGGGCCGTCCTGCAAGGAAAAGCGGTTATAGATTTCGCCCCCGACTGCCGGGCTTCCGAGGATTATCAGAAGCTTACTCTAGAACTTCTCGGAACGGTGGGGCAGTGTTCGACAGCCAAAGCTAAATTAGAAACTCTAAGTAAAGATAAAAGAAAGGCGGCAGTTTAACCATGGCTAAGACCTCTATCACAAATCCAGTATTCCAAAACAACCTAGAAAAGAGAGCTGGCTTCAATTTGGTCTCTCAATCCAATCCCTTTAATTCGATTTTCGAAATTCAGCCCCTCGACGAAAAGACAACCAATGCGATCGACCGCCTGATGTACGATCTGGTCCGACCTGAAAATAGCGATGAAGAATCCGTTCGTAATGACCTAATCCAACTCAAAACAATCACGCTTGAAATCAAAGCTATTGAAAAGCAAGGGGTTCTTCTCATCGGAGAACGTCTTTTTAAAGCTCGAGAGATCTTAGGAAAGTATGGACGAGGTCTTGAGTCCTACACTACCTGGCTAAACATCACATTCAAGCACCGCAGTACAGCCTATAACGTTCTCGCCTATTATGAGCTATACAAAGCTCTTCCTAGTGAAGATCTCCAAAAGAAGCTCAAAGAAATGCCCCATAAAGCGGCTTATGTTCTCGCCTCTAGAAGAGCGGATCTTGATCAGAAGATAGAGATCGTAGAAAAATGCCATGAGATGCGGGCGGACGATATCATTGCTATTGTCCAGGACAAATTTCCAGTTCCCGGCAAGGATGAAAAAAAGACATCTGTTCCTGACGCTCTCATCGATGTGATTAGAAGTAATCTCAGAAAGCTGCTCAATAGAAAGAGATCTCTTAGAGAGCCGCATTTTACTGCTATATCTGAATGTAAGAATCTTTTGGAAGCTATTCTTCAAGTTCCTCCAGAGATCGAAACTGTTGCCGAAATTGGTAAAGAAGACGCTTGATGCAATTTTTTATAGAGAATTTTAGTTTATCCAACGTTGGACAATTGACTTGCCTCTTACATATGATTTATAACAGGATTCCTACCTAAATGCAGACCAATATGAAAGTACTAGACCCTCCGAATTCAAAAGAATCTGAAATGATGGTTCTCGGTTGTATGCTTACCAACCTTGATGCCTTAAGCATTGCGGCAAGCTCAATTGAGGAATCTCATTTTTACTATATTCAGCATAAACCTATTTTCCGCGCCCTTAAAACTTTCCATCTCTCAGGAAAACCGGCTGACATTCATTTGATTAGCGAAGAGCTAAAAAGCCAACAGAAACTAGATGACATTGGCGGTATAGCTTATTTAACTAGCCTCGCTCAATTTGCCGGCACTTCCGCCTATATCGAAGAATACCTCGACGTACTTAAGACAAAAATGAAGCTCAGAAAGCTTCTGGAGACAGCTAAATCTCTTGAAAGTTCAGCTTTAAAGAGCGATATAGATGCAGATATTTTAGTCAGGCAATACCGAGACTCTCTTGATAAACTTACGGAACTCGACGAAGGGATCCTACTCCCCTCCCCCTATACCTATAAACACCTACTAACAGACCTTTCGCAGACAAGAGAGGGGTTAAAGACTGGATATCCTTCCCTTGATGAAATCATAGAAATTCCGCAAGGAGCTATTACTCTTGTAGCAGGAAGACCCTCTCACGGAAAAACCATCACACAGTTAAATTTGCTCGTGAAAATGATTAAGCTTTATCCTAACCTTCATTTTTACTTCTTTTCCTACGAAGAGCCCAAAAGCCAAATTTTGTTGAAAATACTGAATATTCTGGCCGAGGACGTAATCAACGAGTCGCACAACCTCTCAAACATAGAGGGCTATATCCGGGGCGGACACCAAAGTCGAGCCAAGCTCAATGCGGCAGCGGCGGAACTGCAATCTCTCACAGAAACCGGAAGGTTAGTCATTTCCGATCATTCCTATTTTGTGGATGATCTCTCTCTTGTAATCACTAAGCTAAAAAAAAGGTTCGGGGATAAACTAGGCGCTGTTTTTATCGATTATATCCAAAAAGTTAAGATCAAGTATAAATACCCTACCCGCCAGCTGGAGCTACAAAAGATCTCCTCAGAGATTCTAGAAACGGCTAAATCGCATAATCTTCCTATTGTTCTTGGTGCTCAGCTAGGCCGCGGAACAGGGAAAAAAGAAGTTCTTCGATTAGATAATTTGCGAGAAGCAGGCGATATTGAAAATGACGCAAAATTGGTGTTAGGAATCTGGAATCAAGCGAAGGAAGAAGGCGACGGAAAAGAGGACATTTCAAAAGCTACGGAAGTGCCTTTGAGTTCGGTGCGATATGACGAAAAAATCCCGAAGGAACTTCATGAACGTATCAGAGAATGGGCAATTCTTTTGAATCTCGTTGCCGGTCATTTTAAAGGGGATGCCCATAAAACAGCATTATGGTTTACCATCCCAAATCCTCTTTTGGGCAATGTGACTCCGCGGGATATGATCCGATTTGGAAGGTACAAAAAGCTCTTTCAATTTATTGTCAATGCGCTAGCCGAAAACAAACCTTAAGATTCTAATGGCCAAGCGCCGTCATTTCCGCTTTATCCCACCTAAGCAACCCATCAAAAAACCTCCAGCTTCCGCGTTTATTCTGCTGGACCAGTTCTCTATTGAGGACATAAAAAAATGGGCCGCTTTTAAGGATCAGATTCTCAAGTTCCATTGGGATTACTACAACGATCTTGCATATCAACGGTCGAGACTCTCCAATGAGATTAAAAGGTCTTTGCTTGAAGCAACGCAGAAAACCTTCAAATTTTCAAATTGGCAAAGAGCGGTCAAATACAAATACACGCTGTCGCCTCTTTCAACTGCGGGTAGTATCACGGACCCTGGCGGGCGGTTTAACATTGGTGATTTTAATCCGGCGCAATTTCCTCCTTTTCATGCGCTCTATTTAGCGGCTGACAAAGATACAGCGCTTCAAGAATTGCTGAGCCAAAAAATCCCGCCTGACCAGAAAAATCCCAAATTAGACC
>CAYWDE010000002.1:0-29967 GCA_964456885.1 uncultured bacterium
TGTTTCAAAAAATCCATGGGTGTTTTTGCCAGAGAAATAGGCATATTTCTTGATGTGTCCATCTTGATTTGTAACAAGGCCGTTTTCATCAATATTCAAAGAGATGGCCCCTAACCCTATGACGTCCCCATATTCTCTTTCTTCGACAATATTTCCTTTGTCTTTGCTATCGTAAGTGAAGTGCTTGTAATAAAAGATATTTCCAATTGCATCTTCTACAGAGGTAGAGATGAGGTTCCCTGCATCGCTCTTTGTCCCCCATGATTTCTTGTGAATCCTATAGGGAGCGCCATCTAGATATTGTTCTATGGCCACGAGCTGGTAAGCATCATCAAATCGATATACTGCCTTGCGCTTTCCAGGACCGTCGACTTCTGTGTAATTATCTCCATAGGAGAAGAGAACTTTTGCCATTTCTTCTAATCCTGCTGGAATAGTCACAGATTTGACTTTGTTTTTCTGCTCTTTATCCGCGTAATAATTGACTTGGACAAAACGTCCTTCAGGCAGAGTTTTCCTGGTTAAAAGAGCTTGATTACCTACAACTTGATATTGGTAGGATAAACTCGGTTTATGAGATCTAATCACCTCGGTTAAGAGCTTAGCTCCTGAAGAATCTTGGCTAAAATGGTATTCAGCGGTTTTCCCTTCGCTTGTCTCGATGTGAATTTCATTTCTATATTCGATTTTGATCCAAGCCAGCACTTTCTTCTCAGACGCGTTGGTTTCTTTGATAAAAGAGAGCTGCCCTTTTTCATCGAAATCATAGTAGACTTTATTACCACTCGGAAGGACTTCTTGCGTAATAAAATAGTGATCGTGGGAAGGATGCCTGCTATATAAACGCTTACCTTCTGAACAGAGAAGCAGCTCAAAGCTATCCGTTTGGGGGTCGAAATAGAGTTCATTATTTTTCAAATTTGTCCAGCAAGTAATAGTCCCCTTGGCTGTGTTCGCTATTCCTACTACCTCCCCTTCCGGATCAATTTTAAATAAGGATTTTTTTGAGGGATTGGTAGTGTTTTGCCAACCGACGTAAGTCAGAATCGTTCCATCAGGATTACCGACATAGGCATAAGTGCGCTCAAACTTTCCTTCAGCGTTTGTATAGGATTTCCCTTTAGGATCTTTCTGAATAGAGAGAAAACAGTGAGGATTGAATCGCCATCCGCCTAAATTCGCTGTTTGAAGCGAATCTCTACTGCTATAGAATCTAGATAGGACTAAAGAATCTGGAGATGAGACAGTAAGATCAACTTCAACTTCTGTATAATCGCCATGAATGGCGCTCACATTCTCTACTAAGCTTGCGGAATCAGCTTCTCTTGAGCTTAAATATATACTGCTAAGAGAATCTACCTTTCCAATTGCATTCTGAAAACAGAAGAGACTTAAAACTAGACCAAGTAAATACCGCACCATTTTCTCCTCCCTATATAATCATAAAGAAAGTCTTTACGATTTGAGCGGGGGATCATACTGAAAATAGGTTTTCTTACCGAAGAAAAATCTGTCTATGTATTTAATTACATCCGGTCGACAGTTTTAAGACCGAGGATCTCGAGCCCTTGCTTGAGGATACGGGCAGTGAGTTCACAGAGGACTAGGCGGGCCCCCTCTTCAGGAGTCCCTTCAACCCGACAATCGCGGAAGAACGCGTTGAATTTTTCCGCCAATTCATAGAGATAATCGGTGAGCCGATTCGGGAGGAGATCTCGAGCCATGATCTCCAAAACCTCTCCAAATCTGCGCAAATGGAGCCCTAAGGAGATTTCTGAAGGGTGTTGAACCGCAATTTTATTTGTTTTGAGAACTTGTTCCATATCGGCATTCACTTTTCTCTTAATGCCGTTGATCCGAACATAGGCATATAAAAGGAAAACAGCCGTATTTCCCTCAAAACGGAGCATCCGCTCGTAACTGAATGTGTAGTCTTTGGTCCGCAAGCAGGAGAGGTCTGCATATTTGACAGCACCAATCCCAAGAACATGGGCGAGATGGTCGAGTTCTTGAGGAGCCGCTTCAGGGTGTCTCTGGGTAAGAATCTCTTTTGCTTTCTCCACTGCTTCATGAAGAAGGTCGATTAATTTTTCGGTTTCGCCTGAACGGGTTTTGAATTTTTTCCCATCTGCGCCCAGAACTAGGCCGAAGCCAACGTGCTCCACTTCCACTTTCGAACGGTTGAGCCAACCCGCTTTTTCTGCGACGGCAAGCACCATTTGGAAATGGGTCGACTGCCCCGCATCGACAACCATGATGATCCGATCTGCTTTTTCAACCAAAATTCGATGCCGCAGTGCTGCGAGATCGGTGGTATCATAATTGAATCCACCATCAGACTTCTCAATGATAACAGGGAGCTGCTCCCCTTCCCTATTTTGAAACCCATCGAGATAGACGCATTTGGCTCCCCCTGAAATAGTCACGAGCCCTTGATCTTCTAATTTTTTGACAGTCTCTTTCAAGTAGGGGTTGTAAAACGATTCTCCCCGCTCAATTAAACGGACATCCATGAGATCATAGATCTCTTGAAACCCTTTGCGAGAAATATCGCAAATGATTTTCCAGGCCTTCATTGCATTCTTTTCGCCTGACTGGAGCTCAACAACCTCTTTTTGGGAACGGGTTTTAAAAAGGGGATCTTCATCAAACCGTTTTTTAGCCGCTTTATACCATTTCATCAAAGAGGGGAGATCGGCCGACTCTTCTCCCGTTAACGCAGCAGGGCAAAACTCTTTCATATAGGTGATAAGCATCCCAAACTGGGTTCCCCAATCGCCAAGGTGATTGAGTCGAAGGACATCTTGCCCTAAAAATTCAAACAGGCGGGCCAAACAATCTCCGATGATTGTCGAGCGGATATGACCTACATGCAACTCTTTTGCAATGTTTGGAGAGGAGAACTCGACGATGATTTTTTTTCTATGAGCCGGCGGGCAGGCTCCAAGAAACCGATTGTGGAGCTGCTTTTCTAACTGATCTGATAAAAAACTGGGAGAAAGGGTGAAATTGATAAAACCGGGCCCAGCGATTTCTATTTTTGAACAGCAATTGGGGGTGAACTGATCTATGATTTTTTGTGCAATGAGGCTTGGATTTTGCTTCAAAAGTTTGGAAAGGCGCAAAGCGCTATTGCACTGATAGTGCCCAAATTCTTCCTGCATGCAGACGGAAATATCGGCATTTTTTTCTTCAGAAGAGAGGATATCGGGAAATGCGCGATCCATTGCTTGGGTCACTTCCCGGCGGAAAAACGACAATAAAGTTTCCATTATTCTACAGTGTGGTGGAATGTAGGAGGAATGACTCTTTTACCGACGCCATACTTAATCCGATAATCGGCCAAAGCGAGAGCCGCATTATGGGTCGATTCTCTATTTTTGTCGGCAATCTCATAGATCGCTAAAAGGGTGTCGTAGAGATGGTGCGCTTTATAACGGGGATTTTTAGGGTTATAACCCGCCTCTTCGATCTCTTCCGCCACATTCAAAAGCCCACCCGCATTAATCACAAAATCTGGAGCGTAAAGGATCCCCCGGTCTCTAAGCGCCTGAGCATGTACATCGAGTAAGAGCTGATTATTTGCACACCCGGCAATCGCTTTACAGCGGAATTCAGGGATTGTCTGATCATTGATGATCCCTCCCCTTGCACAAGGAGATAAAATATCACATTCAACTTTGAGGATCTGGTCTACCGGCACAATTTTAGCCCGATATTTTGCAGCCAACCATTCGAGTTTTGCAGTGTTTATATCGGAGAGAATGAGTTCGGCTCCAGCCCAGAAGAGGTATTCAATCAGATGAACGCCCACATTCCCAAGTCCTTGAATAGCCACTTTTTTCCCCTCTAGAGAATCGGTATTGTAAAGCCGCTTTACAACTGATTGGATCCCCCGGAAAGTGCCCCAAGCTGTGAAGGGGCCAGGATCGCCGCTGCTCTTTTCGTGGGTAAGGCCGACAACATATTTCGTCATTCTACGGATGATTTTCACATCCTCCGTTGTACATCCCATATCTTCAGCGCAAATATAGGCTCCGCCAAGCTTCTCGACAGCTGCACCAAAAGCCATTAAGAGCTCTGGGGTCTTCTCTTTCAGAGGATCTGCGATAATGACCGATTTTCCTCCGCCGCAGCCCACTTCAGCAATCGCCGACTTGTAGGTCATCCCTTTAGAGAGGCGAAGGGCATCTTCAAGAGCAGCCTCAAAAGTAGGGTAAGATTGGATCCGGATTCCCCCAAGAGCAGGACCAAGAGTTGTATTGTGGATCGCGATAATGGCTGTGAGACCCGCTTTAGCGTCTGTGACTTTGAGGACTTTTTCATACCCCTTGATAGGGAGAGTTTCAAAGCGGAGCGATTTTTGACTTTCTTCTTGTAATGAGGCGAGCAATTTCTTAGGATTTTGAGCTGTTTTTTCTAAAAGTTGGTTACTCATAATAGGCAAGCCTCATCACTTTTTTTTAAAAGAACTATACCATGCCCCCTCCCTAAAATCAAGATTCGACTCAAGAGATCGAAAATAATTTTTACTTTAAAGGAACGGCTCCGGTTACTGGGGATAGGTCCTTGATGATAATCGATCTTTGTTGTACCCTAGATGTCTTAAGATTTTTTGAGGATCCTTATGGCTACGGCTCTCAGCATCACTGCTGAACAAAAAAATGAACTACTGAAATTTTTAAAAAAGAACCGGAACGCCGATTTAGTAACGGTCTATCTCGCTTTTGTCGAAGAAAAATATCGTTTAAAACCGATCTTATTCCCTCGCGATAAGACGATTTACCAGAGCATCGAAGATGTGATTCAAAAACTCGAAGCGGATGGGAAACTTTGGAGAGAAACAGAGATCACAATCCAATTCGGCCAGCAGAGCGTCAATGAGTCGACTAAAAAAATCTATATCTGCCCATTCACAGGAAAAGTTTTCGGCGACAACACCTGTCCCAACCCTCAAGATGCGATTTACGACTGGGTAGCAAAATGCCCCGAAAATAAAGAGCGGGTCGGCGGCCTCCCAGTCAAAAGATTTTTTGTCTCTGAAGATCCCGAAGTGATCAAAAACTACATCAGCGAGCGGAAAGCCTCGATGAAAAAAGTGGTTTACTCTTCTGCAATTACAGGAAAGCTCTTCAATAGTAGAGCTGCGGTGATCGAAGACTTCAAAAAGAATCATGTGAAAATTCTCACCCTTTTAGAAGTGCAGAACCAAAACCGATTCCAGATCGAAGAGAACTTCCTCGGGTTCATCCAAAAACATTTAACCGAAGATAAGATCGCTGGATTCGTTGAGGGGCTCTCTCAGCATGATGAATTCGGGCCTTACCTAGAGAAATGGATCGAATCGGACTAAAAAAAAAATTAGAGCCGGGGACCTATTTTCTCCCATCCCTAGAAGAGACCTTCTCCTTTGGAAAAGAAGCCGCAAACTTGCTGCCTAAAAATAGTGTTTTAGCCCTTTCTGGAACATTAGGAGCTGGAAAAACCTCTTTTGTTCAAGGGCTCGCAGCAGGGCTCGGGATCACGGAACCAGTTCAGAGTCCCACCTTCGTCCTCTTAAATGTGTATGAAGGGCTCGCCCATTTTGATTTATACCGGTTGAAGCAATCCTCCGATTTTATCAGCCTTGGATTTGACGAATATTTTGCAAAAGGGGGAATTTGCGCCATTGAGTGGCCCGATCGGATCGAAGAGATCCTCCCCCCAGAAACGATCTATATTGATTTTACATATGAAAAAGAGGGGCGAATCGCCTTAGTCAGATGAAAGCCCGTTTTCTCCTTTCCACCCTTACTGAGTTCCCCGTTCTAAAAGATCCGCGAGGGAAACTGTTGCCCGAAATCGCGATGGCAGGAAAATCAAATGTAGGCAAATCGAGCCTCATCAATCACCTCCTTGGCCAAAAAAAGATGGCCAAAACTTCGGCAACCCCTGGGAAAACTCAGCTCCTCAATTTCTTCATCATTGATGAAAAATTCCTCCTCGTAGATTTACCAGGCTATGGCTTTGCTAAAGCGCCCCCCGAAGAGATCGCAAAATGGGCCCAAGCGATCGACACCTACATCAATGAGCGCCCCACTTTAAAACTGATCCTCCTCTTGATCGATTGCCGCCGAGATTTCAGCGATGAGGATCGGTCGCTCCTCGCCTGGGCGGAACAAAAAAAAATTCCCATTTTGTTGATTTTCACGAAAACTGATAAGCTCTCTCCCGCAGAACTGAAGGCGCACATGAAAAGTCACCCAGAGGGGATCCACTACTCGATCATGAATAACGGATCGCGCCATCTCGTAGAAAAAAGGATTGAGCAGATTTTATGGGGTTAATTAACCAAGATGTTTTCATCTGTTTAGATTGCGAATCGACAGGGTTAGATCCTCAAAAGGACCGTCTCATCGAAATTGCCGTGGCCCGCTTCACTTTTGACCAGGTATTAGAAACTTTCGAATCGTTAGTCGATCCAGAGTGTGAAATCCCCCAAGTCTCTCAAGAAATCCATAAAATTTCGAGCGAGATGCTCCAAGGGAAACCGAAAATCGCCGCTATTCTCCCTGACATTTTAAAGATGATCAACGGCCACATTCTCGTCGGCCATGGGATCGGTTTTGATATATCTCTCATTGCAGCAGAGGCAAAACGGAGCCAAATTCCGACAAACATCGAAAAGCTCCGCTTTATCGATACCCTCCGGATGGCCCGACTCTACGGAGAAAGTCCCATCAATTCCCTCGAAAGGCTCCGACAACATTTCAACATCGCACCCGAAGGGGCCCACCGCGCGATGAGCGATGTGATCGTCAACATCGAAGTCTTCAAATACCTCGCCAAATCTTACAAGACGACAGAAGAGCTCTTCAAAATCCTTGAGAAGCCGATCAAGCTAAAAGTGATGCCTCTTGGCAAACACAAAGGGCGCAAATTCGACGAGATTCCTGTCGAATATCTCCTTTGGGCCGAGAGAAAAGATTTCGATCAAGATCTCCTCTTCTCGATCCGCTCTGAGCTCCGCAACCGGAAACGGGGTGGCGGATTTGAACAGTGCTCCAACCCTTTCTCTAATCTTTAAGAGGGTGCTTTAAAAAGACCTCTCTTTCATTTTATCCGTCTATTTTTTAAGCTCACCAAATATGGCTAAACTCAAATTGAAAGATCTTCCCATTAAAGGGAAGCGCGTTTTGATGCGCGTCGATTTCAATGTCCCAATAAACAAGGGGGAAATTACAGATGACTCCCGAATCCGCGCAGCTCTCCCTTCTATTGAATATGTATTGAATCAAGGCGCTTCCCTTGTATTGATGAGCCATTTAGGAAGGCCCAAGGCAAAACCAGAAGCGGAATTCTCTTTAGCCCCTTGTGCAAAAAGGCTTTCTGAACTGTTGAAAAAACCGGTTCAAACAGCCAAAGACTGCATAGGAGCCGATGTGGAAAAAATGGCGGCGCAATTGCGGCCAGGAGAGGTGTTATTACTGGAAAATCTCCGCTTTCATTCAGGAGAAGAAACTCCCGATAAAGACCCCAGTTTTGCCTCCTCTTTAGCAAAATTAGGCGATATTTACGTAAACGATGCTTTCGGAACAGCTCACCGCGCCCATGCTTCAACAGCTCTTATCACCAAATATTTCCCTAAAAAATCGGCTATGGGATTTTTAATGGAAAGGGAAATAGAGGCTTTATCGCCTCTTCTACACCACCCTCAAAGACCTTTTTACGGGATCATTGGGGGGGCTAAAATTTCTTCTAAATTAGGGGTGATCAAAAAACTGCTCGATCGAGTAGACGCTCTTTTGATCGGAGGGGCGATGTTCTACACATTCTTAAAAGCAGAAGGGGTTGATGTGGGGGCCTCTCTTTGCGAAGACCCCTCAATTATTCGAGGTCTTCCTCAGAAAAAACTCCATTTCCCTATGGATCTTGTGATTGCAAATAGCCTGACCAATGAAGCAGAGACAAAGATTATTTCAACAAGAGAAGGGATCCCTAATGGTTGGCTGGGGGTAGATATTGGGCCGCAAACAGTTGCTGAATGGTCGAAGCTCCTCTCAAAAGCAGCTACTGTTTTTTGGAACGGTCCATTAGGAGCCTTTGAGATCCCCAATTTTGCAAAAGGGACGAGAGGTGTTGCTGAGTGGCTTGCCCAAGCAAAAGCAAAAACAATTATTGGCGGAGGAGATTCGGTGGCCGCGATCGAGCAGATGGGGCTTCAAAATCAATTTGCCCACCTCTCCACGGGCGGGGGGGCCTCATTGGAATTTTTAGAATTCGGCCACTTGCCAGGCATTGACGCCTTAGCAGATAGGTAAATTTATTTTTATCTGTAACAATCCTATTCTTATCCATTTTATTAAATACGAAAACATGAGATGCTGTAGTCACACAAAAACTGAAAAAGTTGGTGTATGAGAGGAGATACTCTGGTAGAGTTCGGCAAGTGGAGATCTTTATTTTGGCCTATCCATCGTTGGGAATTAAAAAAATTCGTTCCCATGTTCTTGATGTTCTTCCTCATCTCGTTCAATTACAATATCCTTAGAGCCTGTAAAGACTCCCTTGTAGTGACAGCCCCCCAGTCGGGAGCCGAAGCGATCCCGTTTATTAAATTATGGGCCATTTTGCCAGGGGCGCTCCTCCTAACTTATCTTTTTACCCGCCTTTCAAATCGCTTTAGCCGTGAAAAAGTTTTTTACATTATGATGTCCCTTTTCATCGGCTTTTTTATGCTTTTTACATTCGTCCTATTCCCAGCTCAGGAATATATCCATCCGAACACCTTAGCAGACAAAATGCAAGCGCTTCTTCCCAAGGGTTTTAGCGGGTTTATTGCGATGTTCCGAAACTGGTCATTTACCCTCTTTTATGTCATGTCTGAGCTCTGGGGCACTGCGATTTTAAGCGTCCTTTTCTGGGGATTTGCTAATGAAGTGACTCAAGTAGGAGAGGCAAAACGGTATTATGGGCTCCTGATGATCGGAGCCAATGTAGCAGGCATTATTTCTGGCCAGGCCTCCGTTTACCTTTCAGGAAACGTATTTCTCCCCTTCCTACCTTATGGGAAATGCAGCTGGGATCAAACCATTCTTTTCTTGAATTGCCTCATCATTTTTTCCGGAATCTTAACGATTGGAATCTATAAGTGGTTGAATCGGCATGTAATTCGACCTAGCGAAACTCACGCCCCGAAAGAAAAAATTCAAATGTCGATGCGGAAAAATTTTGCCTACCTCGCTAAATCAAAATATTTACTTTGTATTGCCCTAATCGTTCTCACTTACAACATTTCAATCAATTTGATCGAAGTGGTGTGGAAAGATCAGATCAGCCAACTCTACCCAAATCCGAGCGAATACAATATTTATATGGGAGAGGTGATGACCCTGATGGGGATCATTGCAACGGTCACTTCTCTCCTGACCGCTTTTGCAATCCGCCGCTACTCTTGGACATTCAACGCGGTTATCCCAGCTGTGATTATGTTGGTGACTGGGATCGCTTTTTTCCTTCTAGTTCTCTTTCCCAATTCGGGACTTACCTGGATCTCTGCAGCGATGGGATCTTCCCCTTTAGCTCTTAGCGTGGCCTTAGGTGGCTTCCAGAACTGCTTGGGAAGAGCTTCTAAATATACGATCTTCGACGCAACTAAAGAAATTGCTTTCATCCCGCTAAGCCAAGAATCGAAACAAAAAGGGAAAGCCGCCATTGATGGCGTCGGCTCCCGAATCGGGAAATCTGGAGGATCTGCAATCCACCAGTCATTGCTCCTTGTTTTCTCTACCGTCGCAGCAAGCACCCCTTATGTAGCGACTATTTTCTTCTTTGTAGTACTGGTCTGGATTTTCTCTGTTGTCTCCTTAGGCAAGCAATTTGACAGCTTGACTAAACCTGTTTTTATTAAAGAGACAGCATAATTTTTCCATCAATAATCCCCCTTTACAAAAATTATTTTTTACTGTTCCTAAGAACTAAATGGAAACACTCATTCAATTCCTCTTCGAGCACGCCCAATATGCCCACTGGATTGTCTTTGGGGCACTCCTTCTTGCTGGGTTCAACATACCGATCAGCGAAGATCTAATGATCATTTTCAGCGCAGTCCTCGCTGCGACCGTGATCCCCGAAAACACCTATAAATTATTTACAGCAGTTTTTTTAGGGTGCTATGTATCTGACTGTATCTGTTACGGAATCGGCCGCCATTTCGGGCCAAAGTTATGGAAGATCTCCTGGTTTGCTAAAGCTTTTAAACGGGAAAAAATCGATCAGATTCATGCCTATTATAAAAAATATGGGTTTCTGACACTCCTAATTGGTAGGTTCATCCCTTTTGGAGTGAGGAACGGCCTGTTCTTAACAGCAGGACTTGGTAAAATGCCTTTCAAGAAATTCCTTTTAAGTGATGGGATTGCCTGCATCTGTTCAAATACAACCCTATTCACCATCGCCTATACTTTAGGCAGAAATTATGAGGTTCTCCTTGCCAACCTTAAAATTATCAATATTTTCCTTTTCTCAGCCTTTACTGTCGCGGTAATTGCCTTTTTTTGGTATAAAAGAAGGAAGAAAACCGCGATTTAAGGCCTATATCACCCAATGATAACCGCATCAAACAGCCTCTCTTTTATTCGAGCACCCCTTGCATTTTTATTTCTGCAAGACAACTCCACTTTGCGGATTGTGGCCATTCTTTTAGCTATGTTTACTGACAGCATAGATGGGTATATTGCGAGAAGGAATCAATCAGACAGCCGATTTGGAGCGATTCTCGATCCAGCGATGGATAAATTTTTCGTCTACTTTGCACTCGCAGCTCTCTTTCTTGAAGGGAAATTGGCTCCTTGGGAAGTAGCAGCCATGCTTTCTAGAGATGCGTTTCTTTGCCTTTATGGGTTCATCATGCTCACCACTGGCCGTTGGAAAACAATCGTCTTTCGAGCAATCCGTTGGGGGAAAATTACCACAGCGCTTCAGTTTATCGTTTTGATCGGAATCGTCTTAGGAGCCTCTTTCCCGTGGGTTGTGTTTGCAAGCTTTGCCGTGATGGGCTGGCTCGCTTTCTTAGAACTCTTTCAGCCACGCACTTCTCCCGCGTAAAGTTTTTCTCCAAAATACATCGCTGCTATTTCAAGTGCTTTGAAATGTCCTAAAAACCGATTGTTGAACCAAGATTGGTATAAAAGTGAACTTTCAATTTACAAACTTTTCGGGTAGTCTAAGATTAGAGACTGCTCTTGAAAAGGGGGCTTCGTCGCTTTTATGGATTATTTTGGCTAATTTTTAGTTCTTTTTCTAGGGTCAATATACGAAAATGATATTAACCCTAGAAAAAGAATTAAAAATTAGGTCAAAAGAACCATAAAAGCGACAGAAGCCCTTTTCTACGGCAGTCTCCTAAATCCACGTTAGAGGCTTTTTTATATGGAAATCGAGCGCGAATCTATTTTCGTTTCAGCATTGAGATCTTTTTGCAAAATGTTCTTTTCAGTATGCGGAATTTTTCTTGCATTGATGATCATGTCCCTCCTGTATGGTTCTATAGGAGACCCTTCAGAATCTCCGTCGGAGATTAAAAACAAGGTCAAATACCTTCCCGATGCAGATGGGAATAGAGAGATTTCTGCTACCTCCCCAGTCATTTTGCAGATGAATATTCATGGCGTAATTGGGGACCCTAAATCGATCGATACAAAAATGGCGCAAAATATCCTTCTCGACTCAAGAGCCGGTATCCTTGCAAATGATCGGGTGAAAGGGATTCTTCTCCATATGAATACTCCCGGAGGAACTGTTGTCGACTCGGACAATATTTATCGGATGATCAAAGAGTATAAAGCACGTTATAAAGTACCTGTATTTGCCTATGTGGACGGACTCTGCGCATCGGGTGGGATGTATATCAGCTGTGCGGCCGACCAAGTGTTTGCAGGCCCAGCTAGCATTATTGGATCTATCGGTGTTGTGATCGGCCCTTTTTTCAACATGTATGAAGCTCTTGGGAAACTAGGGATTGTTTCACAGACAATCACACAAGGGTTAGACAAAGATATGATGAGCCCTTTCCGCCCATGGAAACCTAACGAAGATGCCTCATTGAAGGCGATCACCTCTTTTTTCTATCAGCAGTTCGTCGATATTGTCACAGCTGCGCGACCAAGAATCGATAAAGCAAAGCTCGTAGAACAATATGGGGCTAAAGTATTCGATTCTGTCACAGCTCAAAAATTTGGGTATGTTGATCAGGCGGGATCGAGCCGTAGCGAAACACTTCTAGCCCTTCTGAAAGAGGCGAACATAGATGCGACCCAACCCTATCAAGTGGTCGAGTTGGAACCGAAAAAAGAGCTCCTCGCTAGTTTAATGAGCGCCCAGTCGCCTCTTTTCACAGGAAAAATTGAACATACCCTTGATACAGGCGCACCAGCGATTCGAGACCAGGTTGCTTATCTCTATCAACCGATGGAAAATTGATGACTTGATGGAAAAAATCTATATTTTTGACGCAGTCAATTACCTCTTCCGCTCTTACTACGCTATTGGGCCTATGCTCAATGATAAGGGGCAATCGACTAGCGCACTTTTTGGATTTATCCGCTCGGTGCAAAAATTAATTAGGGATTTTGCACCGAGCCATTTTGTGTGTGTCTTTGATGGCCCTGATAATAAGAAAAATCGGAAAGCGGTCTATGCAGAATATAAAATGCACAGAAAAGGGGCTCCCGAAGATCTTTTTCCCCAATTTGAGTTGGCCTTTCAATATTGTAAGTTAGCCGGCATTCCAGTCCTCTGCATAGAAGGGGTGGAGGCCGATGATACGATGGCGACGATCGCCCTTTGGGCTCAAGATCAAGGAGCTAAATCGTTCCTCTGCTCAAGCGATAAAGACCTGATGCAGCTGATCAACGATAAGATCTTTATGCTACAGCTCCATAAAGAGAACCTAATTATCGACGCTGAGAAAGTTCGAGAGCTTTTTGGCGTCCGACCCGATCAAATGCTCGATCTCCTAGCGATCATGGGGGACTCCTCTGATAATATACCAGGGTTAGAGGGGTTTGGTCCTAAAACAGCCGCCTCCTTACTTCAAGAATTCGGGACGCTCGACTATATTTTAGCTCATCCTGAAAAAGTGAAAGGGGAAAAGAAGCAGCAGACTCTGAGGACTCATCAAAAAGATGCCCTGATGAGCCGAGAGCTAGCAACACTGAATATCCATGTTGAAGTTCCCTTAGATACAGAATTTTATCGCCTCAAAGAAGGTGACAGGCAAGCGTTAGGCGATTTTTTCCAAGAGATGAAATTCAACTCCCTTTTAAAAGAGTTGAGCGCCCCTAAGAAAGAGGCGGCAGCCCCCCAACAAAACCCTACCCCGACAAAAAGTAAACCCGCTTTACATCTGGATAAACACGATTATCACCTCGTCGATAACGAACAGGATCTTCAAAAACTCTTTGATCGACTTAAGGGTGAAAAAGAGGTGGGGATCGACACTGAGACAACAGATATCTCCCCCTTTCTTGCCCATTTAGTAGGGATCGGATTCGGTGTCGAGCCAGGAGAGGCTTGGTACGTGCCTCTGAATGGGGAGCTGGGGAAAAAAAAGGTGACAGAAGCCCTCCGCACTTTTTTTACCGAAGCTACCTGCGGCTTCTATGGGCACAACTTCAAATACGACTACCACATCTTACAAAACCTCCATCTCCCCATCCATAAAATCTCGTTCGACACTTTGTTAGCCTCCTATCTCATCGATCCCCAAAATCGGCGCCACAATCTCGACGATTTAGCTCTAGAGAAATTTAAACGGGTAAAGATTCCGATTGAAAGTCTCATCGGCAAAGGGAAGAAAGAGATTTCAATGCGCGATGTTCCTATTGAAAAAGTGGCTCAATATTGCTGTGAAGATATCGATTATACGACGCGCCTAAAACTCCTTTTTGAAGACGAGCTGAAAGAGAAAAATATAGAGAACATCTTATTCGATATAGAGATCCCTCTTCTCCCTATTTTAGCAGAGATGGAGAGGACAGGAATCTACCTTGATGTGGATGAGTTAAGAGTCGAAGGGGAAAAGCTCGTTAGGCAACTCACCCAAGTCAAAAAGCAAATCTTTGAAAAGGCGGGTGAAGAGTTCAATCTCAACTCTCCTAAGCAGATGAGCGAAATCCTCTACCAAAAACTGGGGATACAAGCAAAAACCACCTCAACAAGCGCCGATGTCCTTGAGGAAATTGCAGAGGATCACCCAATCATTAAAGAGATCCTCACTTATCGAACACTAGAAAAGCTCCGCTCCACCTATGTGGAAGCGCTCCCTCTCGCAGTCAATCCGATTACAGGGCGGATCCACTGCACATTCAACCAATCGATCGCTGCAACAGGGCGCCTCTCTTGCCAAAACCCCAACTTGCAAAATATCCCTACCCATTCTGAAATCCGCTCCTGCTTTAAACCGAAAAAAGGGTGCAGCTTTTTAGGAGCCGACTATTCCCAAATTGAGCTCCGTCTCCTCGCCCATTTTTGCCAGGATCCAAACTTAACTCACGCGTTTCAAACAGGGCTCGATATCCACGTTCATACCGCCTCTCTTATCTATGGTGTTTCAGAGAAAGAGGTGACTCCAGAGATGAGGCAAGCAGCCAAAACAGTCAATTTCGGGATTGTCTACGGACAAACAGCTTATGGTCTTTCTCAGCAGCTCGGAATCCCCGTCCGAGATGCCTCAGAATTCATCAAAAAATATTTTGAAAGATACCCCCAAGTGAAGCAATATCTTGAAGAGTCAAAAGCAGAAGTGAGAAAAACCGGATACTCTAAAACCCTGATCGGAAGACAAAGACCCATTCCTGAGATCCATAATAAAAACCAGACGATCCGGGCCCTTGCGGAACGGCTCGCGATCAATACCCCACTTCAAGGGACAGCAGCCGATCTGATCAAAATAGCGATGATCCAGATCGATCAGGCGATCCGCGAGCGGAAATTGAGAGGGAAGATGATCCTTCAGATCCATGATGAATTAATTTTTGAAATCCCCGACGAAGAAATCTCTCTGTTCCAACCCCTTGTTAAAGAAAAAATGGAAGGGGTTTTAAAACTCAATGTGCCGATTGAGGTACATATGGCTGTTGGCAAAAATTGGGCCCAATGTTAAAATTGAAGAAAATTGCTATCACGGGCGGGGTATCAAGCGGAAAGACCTCCGTTTGCCAGTTCTTTAAAGAGCTGGGAGCCTACGTGATCAATGCAGATGCAATTGTCCATAAGCTTCTAACACCCGATACCCATCTTGGTCAGCAAATCCTTCGAGAATTCGGCCCTAAAATCCTTAAAAATGGGCAATTTAACCGTAAGAGTATTGCTGATCAGGCATTCCAGGACCCGAAGCGGCTCAAAAGATTAGAAGAGTTGCTCCATCCCGTAGTGCTTCGAGAGTTAGAGGATTCATATATTGCAGCTTGTAATAGAGGTTCCTATTCATCCTTTGTGGCGGAAGTTCCCTTGCTCTATGAAATTGGAGCCGATAGTTTTTATGATGTGGTCATCGTCGTGATTTGTAACGAAGAAGAGGCCAAAAAGAGATTTACACAAGCAGGATTTGAACAAACAGAGTACGATTTACGGATGAAACGGCAATTAACGCCTGAACAAAAAGCAAAAAAAGCCCACTACACCATCTTCAACACAGGTTCTCTAAAAAACCTTCGAGACGAGGTTATCAAATTGAATCAAATCATTCACAAACAATAGACCGGAGTCAATTTTTCCATGAACGATCAGCAAACTGAGCAGCAGAATTCAGACAACCACCACCCTCCTGCCGATTTTGAAACTGTAACCAAAATATCTGATCTACAGAGAATGAAAATCGACCAATTGCAAAACTACGCGCGCAATATCGGTCTAAAACACACTGCATCACTCCCCAAATCGGCAGTCGTTTTTGAAATCGTTAAAACGATTTCCGACCGCCCCAACGAAGTTCTTTATGGAGAAGGGGTCCTTGAAGTTCTTCCCGATGGATTTGGATTTCTCCGTTCTCCCTATTACAACTACCTCCCATCGACCGAAGATATCTACGTGTCCCCCGCTCAAATTCGCCGTTTCGAACTCCGCAAAGGGGATACCATTTACGGATCGATCCGAGCTCCTAAAGAGAAAGAAAAATATTTTGCGATGCTCAAGGTGGAAAAGATCAACGGGAAAACATTTGAGCAGACACGGGAGCGGCTCCTCTTTGAAAACTTAACCCCACTCTATCCAGATAAACGCCTTGTGATGGAGACAACCCGGGAAAAATTAGCGACCCGCGTACTTGATCTCGCAGCCCCGATTGGAAAAGGGCAGAGAGCTCTGATCGTAGCCCCCCCTAAATCTGGAAAAACGATCCTCATGCAGCAGATCGCCAACGCGATTGAGACCAACAATACAGAAGTGATTTTGATGGTCCTCCTTATCGACGAACGTCCTGAAGAGGTGACCGACATGATCCGGACTGTAAAAGGGGAAGTGATCGCCTCCACCTTTGACGAGCCGCCAGAAAGGCACGTTCAAATCGCCGATATGGCGATCGAAAAAGCGCGCCGTCTTGTTGAGTGCGGCTATGATGTGGTGATCCTCCTCGACAACATCACCCGTCTTGCACGCGCCTATAACACCGTCCAACCCCACTCAGGGAAGATCCTCTCTGGAGGGGTCGACGCAAATGCTCTGCACAAACCAAAGAGATTCTTCGGCGCTGCAAGAAATGTGGAACAAGGGGGCTCCCTCACCATCATTGCAACAGCCCTGATCGATACAGGATCCCGGATGGACGAGGTGATCTTCGAAGAGTTTAAAGGGACAGGTAATATGGAATTGGTCTTAGACCGACGCCTTGCAGACCGGCGCATCTGGCCTGCAATCGACCTCATCAAGAGCGGAACCCGTAAAGAGGAGCTCCTCTTCCACCCGGTTGAGCTGGAGAAAATCTACCTCCTCCGCCAAGGAATTGCAGATCTCACCCCATTAGATGCGATGAACCTTTTAACAGCACGTCTCAAAAAGACCGCATCAAATGCAGAATTCCTGCTCTCGATGAAAGACTAACCATTTCTCATCTCCGATTTATTTAACAGGTCTGCCTATTCCAACGAATAGAGAGACCTGTTTCTTTTTATACCCCGTGATTTTTGAACGGGATTTCAGAACCTTTGAATCGGCTTCCCTTTGAGTAAGATTGAAGAGGAACGAGTATAGACCTTCGCTACGCCTAAAAAATTTTACCCCCTTATAAAATTTTTCTTTTGATCAAAGACCAAAAATGCAAACCTTTGCACAGAAATGACTTTTCCGTTAAAAGGGAATTTGGAGACTCTCGATATGCGAACACTGATGCTTGGGCTTATGTTTTTACTTGTTGTCGTGGGAGGGTACTGGTCTTGGACCTATCAACCTCACGTCCGGACAAAAATTGAAGACCTCCTCAGTTCCGCTACTTTCCAAACTTTGGAAGTCCGTTATTCTGCCGAAAGCATCATGGAGGCACATCGGAAAGAGCTCCTCAAAGACAATCAGCACGTCTTTCTCGAGCCCACTCTAAAATTTGTCCCCTATCTCCTAATGGATGTGAAATATATCCGATCTCACGACAAAACGGGAGAAGGGGTCATCTTATGGGGGCTTGTTGACGGAGAGATGGTGATCAATACAGGCTCCTGGGAAAAAACCCATGGGTTTACCGATTGCATCGCCTCTAATGCAACACGCCAAGAGTTCAAGATCATCAACGCCCTCGCTTCCCGCGGCGGCTCTTGGGACAGAGATGGCCTTTCTAAGTTTTTGAATATCGAAAACAATATCCTCGATACATGGGTCGATAGCTGTCGAAAGAAGAGTTTAATCGTACAAAGCGGCAACACCTATCGTCTCCACCTCCAAAATCCAAAACTCCAAGTGATTCCTGAAACAAAACTCGACCAATGGCTCGTCACCAAACCCACTAAGCATGCCCTCCGAGTGAAAAAGAGGTATCGCTCTTCTCAAATCGAGAATATCGCAAGGGCCGCTTTTGGAAACGATTTTGCGATTCGGAAAACAACAGAGATTTTCTTACCAGTTTACAGCATCGTAGTGCAAAACCCAGATGGGTCTCAAATGACTACCTATTGGAATGCGCTTAACGGGAAACGACTTTTGAGTTCGCCAAACGAGATCGATTGATCAATTTTAATTTTTTATCGATCTGAAATGTACGTGGCGTCATAGGAAACGGCTTAATCCCTAAAACTCCCCAGTAGCTCTTCTCATCATCTTCATAAGAGACAAGTAGCTGCTCTCCTGGTTGAATCTTCCGCTTGGCAAAATAGATGATCTCATAGGGATTTGCGCGGCTAGAAACTAAATAGGCGACAATATTCGGTTTACTGGAATGGTTGATAAATCGGGTAAAATTCCCATTTTTAGCCGCATCTAGTTTTAAAGAATAGAGACGCTTTGGATGGTAGCGGTTTTTCGGATCAAATTTCAGCTGCTCTTCCCTAGTCAAGCGGATATCAGCCACTGGGTCGAAAGCATAGCAAGCATCATCTTCCTGATTTTGGACCACCAGCGATATTTCGCCCGCATAGGGGGCGATCACTTCCCCTTTAAGGATGGGCTCTGCCTCTGGGTGCAAAAAGATCCCAGACCCCAGCTTACCAGGTAATTTCTTCAGGACAAACTTTTTTGGGATCGTCTCTTTCTCAATATCGCTTAAGACCTTAGAAAGTTCGTTCAAATTTTGTTTACTTAGACGATAAGCATCAAGATCTTTATGCTTATAATTTCTAAAAACAACCTTAATTATATCATTAGAAACAAACTGTCTTTTTAGATTAAATTTCATGCAATCATTATATCGAAAAAAATATTTCAATAAAATAACAATCTTTATTTAAAGTTCGGGAGGGATCTTTTGAACCTATCCAACTAAAATTTTTCGTTGATTCTTTAGGTTATTTTTGTCGATTTTTCAATTCAAATAGGGGGGGGGAATATGAAATTGCGATATGCCCCCCCCCCCCGCTATTTGAATCGAAAAGCCGGCTCAAAAGAACCAGAAAATCGATTGAAACTATTTAGCTGGATAGGTTCTTAGTCTAAGAGGGTTCCCACAAGATAGGGGTCAGTCAATTTTAGGGTTCCATTAATCTGATGCTAAGGGAAGAGGGCTTGCTGAAAACGGTCAGTTCCAGTAACATTGCCCCTTCTTTAAGTGGAAAGATGGCTGAGTGGCCGAAAGCACGTCCCTGCTAAGGACGCATACCTGTCAAAGGGTATCGAGGGTTCAAATCCCTCTCTTTCCGATCCTTTTAAAGTTAGTCGACGTTCGAGAATTTAAGTCCAAAAATACCAATAATGATGAGCGTAATAGAGAGGATCCGGATCCAGTGGTAGGAATCTCCAAAAAATAAGATCCCGCAAATCACAGCCCCTGCAGCCCCGATCCCAGCCCATACAGCATAAGCGGTTCCGATCGAGATCGTCTTCATAGCCAATGAGACGAAGAAATAGCTCGAAAAAATAAAAATGACGGTGATGATACTCGGGATTAATCGGGTAAATCCTTCACTATATTTGAGTCCAATTGTAAAAAAGATCTCAAATAATCCGGCAAGCATCAAATAAATCCAAGAGAGAGACACAACTAACTCACATTATAATTTATGAAGGGTCAGTATATATGATTTCTGGGAATTCCAACACGACATTTCACCAATAAAATGGTTTTCTGATATTGTTTTCACTTATGGCCGAACCAGAAAAGAAAACGCGCATCCCACCCAACTCGAAAGAATCGGAAATGATGGTTCTCGGCTGCATGCTGACGAATGTAAATGCCCTTAACGTCTCAGCAGATAGCTTGCAAGATGTCGATTTCTATTATACAGAACACCAAATCATCTACTCTTCGCTGAAAGCAGCCTATCGTGCAGATAAACCGGCAGACATCCATCTGATTGGAGAAGAGCTCAAACGGCAAAACAAACTCGAAGCGGTTGGGGGAATCAGCTACCTCACAACGCTTGCCCAATATGCGGGAACCTCTGCATTTATCGAGGAATATGTCCAACTCGTCAGAGAAAAATCGATCTTACGCCAAATGGTTTCAACAGCTCAAAAAATCGAAAAAACAGCTCTTGAAGAACCGGGCGACGTTCTATCTGCTCTCGATCAGGCGCAAAGTCAATTCTTCCAAATTTCTCAAGAAAATCAACGGAACGGTGGGATTGCGATCAAAGATCTGATCTCAGGAGTGAAAGCAGACTCGAAACTCCCTTACCTGAAAGAGCTCCAAGAGAGGCAGCAAAAATACCAGGAAAAAGGGCCCGATAATCCAGGAATTACCGGCATCCCAACCCACTTCATCGATCTTGATAAAATGTTGAACGGATTCAACAATTCCAACCTGATGATTCTCGCAGCAAGACCCGCGATGGGAAAAACAGCGCTCGCCGCATCGATTGCAGAAAATATCTGCTTTCGCAATAAGATCCCTGTCGGGATTTTTTCACTCGAAATGGGAGCCTCCCAAATTTTACACCGGATCATCAGCTCTCAATCTGAAGTGGAATCGGAAAAAATTCAAACTGGCGCTTTAACCGGTTCCGAATATCAGAGAATTGTCGCAGCGGTCAACATGATGCAAAAAAGCACCATGATCATCGACGATCAGCCCGGCCTTAAGATCACAGATATCCGCGCCCGCGCCCGTAGAATGAAAGAGGCACACAATATCGGATTTATTGTGATCGATTACCTTCAACTCATTACTGGTTCGGGAGGCTCTAGAGGCCCTGAAAACCGGCAAACTGAAATTTCTGAGATCTCCCGGATGTTGAAAAACCTCGCGCGGGAATTGAACATCCCGATCCTCTGCGCAGCTCAGTTATCACGCAAAGTGGAAGAGCGGCAAGGGCACCGCCCGATGCTGAGCGACTTAAGAGAATCTGGCTCTCTAGAGCAAGATGCCGACGTCGTGATGCTGCTATTTAGACGCGATTATTACGACAAATATGATAAGCCTGGAATGGCGGAAGTGATCGTCGCTAAAAACAGGCACGGTCCAGTGGGCGATGTGCAGCTAGCGTTTAGAAAAGAGATCGGCCAATTTGCTAACTACTCACCTCTTCATGGACAAGCTGATGTTGCCAAATCGAACAAAGAGGCGTTCTCCGCCTTCTCTCCTGAAGAGAGTTAAACCTCCCCTACTTTATTAAAGAGGGGGGGTAGTTTTTACTTGGCGCCTCTGGGGGTGATTCGGGGTAACCGTTAGCTACAAGATATTGGTTTGGAGAACTCATCAACAAAGCCCTATGCCCATCTCTTCTCTTTCTAATAGCAGAGAAAAGGGCCCTTCCGTCCCGAGTGTTCACGGTTATAGATGATCGACCTAGAGCTCTATTCTCTAAAGAGAGAGGATGGATACAATATGATCCATCACCATGAGTAGTAATTATCCGATCTTTCTCAGGCCATAAGATATTTGTTGTCTGAGTGCGATTATTTATCCGGATCACTTTCTCTCTAAATTCTTCTTGGGAAATCAGAAAGGGGTAGATATGAACTCGGGGGTCTAAGGTTCCTCCGCCTACAGCAATTATATCTGACCCATCGGGAGCAAACGCAATAGCTCTAATTGAACTCTGTTTACGTGAAGGGAACACTTCCCCGATTTTTTTCACCTCATTTGTATTGAATATAGAGACTCTCCCTTTATCTGTCCCAACAGCGAGATAATTTCCGTTTGGAGAGGTTACAATATTGCAAATCCTTTCTTGTCCAAATCGACGAAAAGTGATGATACGCCTTGCTGCTTGTGTTTTTGGATCGATTTGGTAGAGGGATCCAAGATCATCCCCTACATAAATTTTTCCCTTAGCAATAGCCAAAGAGATGATTTTACAAGGCTCCTTCCCTGTTAAAACGGCGGGATTGATCTCCCACTTTCGACCTCCTGCAGCGCATTCAACCGTCCCATTTAGCTTACCCACAATCATCTTTCCCCCTCCTGGAGTAAGGAGAATTGAGACAGGGCGTTCAACTGGAGGATATAATGGGGAAACCCCAAAGTTTCTTAACATAGAGAGTGGCCGAGTATAGATTTTAAATCCTTTTAAAGTAGAGCCCTCAACCACCCTTTCTATATATGCGATCTTATCCTTTGCCTCACAATAGCTGATCGGGTGTGAGTAAAAATCATCCTCAAATCCTTTCACTTCAGAATAAAAATATGTTTTCCGCTCATAAGCTTCGATCTCTTTGGGCGATATCTCATTCACTAAGGGGCGAAAGTCTGTAGAAAGGGGTACTGGAGGTCTCAATACGGAACAGTTGGGGAGATCGAGCTGCTTTCCAAATAGTGCGGTTTCTAATGCTTTTCGATGAAGATAGTCTTCTTTTGATTTAGGAGGCGTATTCGTTAAAACGGTTCCAAATGAACGGGCGCCTGGAGCTTCAAAGATTTCACGCCCTCTAATAAAACGATCGTGCTGTGAGCGGATGATTCTAGAATTATCTAAGTCGGCAGAGCCCATCTCAACATCTGGATCTTCTGCAGCGGGGAGTTGTGAATGATCTGGATCGAGATCCATAGGCTGGCTCTCCGAAGCCGCCCCAGCCGCTGGAGAAGGGAGAATTTCGATTCTGGCTCTTTTTGGGTAAGGGAAAGCACCTTCGGCTACCCTACCCCTTTTTTGAACAGCCAAACCGAATAATGGGGAGGCGGCAGAAGAGACCCTCGCTACTCCAGCCCCTAGCCCCTGATGACCTGCAGAAATCCCCCTTCCATTAGATAAAAGAGAATTGTTTTCTCTCTGAGAAACAGGAACCTCTATATTTATATTTTGAGGCGAAGAAGCTGTACCGATTCCTGTAGGTGATATATTTGAAGCCATTTAAGTATCTCTAATTATTTTTTTGAAAATATAGTTTAATATAAAATAGAAAATAAATAAAGATAATTAAAACTAAACTAATTTTAAAAATAAAAATACAATAAATCATTATTTTTTGAAGAGGCAGAGAGGTCTAGCTGCTTTACTTTTAGGGATAGATGATTTACAATCCCTTCGTCTCACAAAAAGCTTTTTGAACACAGGGTAAACATGGCCTCAGTAAAGAAAAAAAGACGAGCGAAAATCGCGCGCCACAAGCGTAAAAAACGTAGACGCCGCGACCGCCATAAGAAGAAATAATTATCTAAGCTCGTTTTATGGCCCCTATGCAACTCGTTTTGATAGGGGCTTTTTTATTAGAGACTCTCTCTTATGTGGAAATATCCCAAAATCTTTGACGTTCTAGTGATTGGAGCCGGCCACGCAGGTTGCGAGGCGGCCCATGCGGCTGCCCGGATGGGGGCAGAGACGCTCCTTCTCACCATGAATCTCGATACAATCGGGAAGATGAGCTGTAATCCCTCTATTGGAGGGACCGCCAAAGGGCATATCGTACGGGAGATCGATGCTCTCGGCGGCCTTATGGGGAAAGTGGCCGATCGGAGAAGCATCCAATTCCGAATGTTAAACGCCTCAAAAGGTCCAGCGGTCCGCTCTCCCCGATCCCAAGCTGATAAAGCCCTCTATGCTCTCGAAATGAAGCAACGGCTCGAGAAAACCTCCCATTTAGAGATCAAACAGGGGACTACCGAAGGGCTCCTCGTTGAAAATGGGCAGATCGTCGGAGTCACAACGCAAGAAGGGATCGAATATCGGGCTAAAACCGTCGTCCTCTCATCCGGGACTTTTATGAGAGGGCTCCTCCATATCGGCCAAACCCACTTTTCTGGGGGCCGAGGGGGAGACAAAGCGGCAATGGGGCTTAGCCCCAGTTTAGAGGCGTTAGGCTTTGAGCTGGGTAGACTCAAAACAGGTACACCTCCTCGGATCAACCGGCGGAGCATAGACTTTTCTAATTGTGAAGAGCAGCTGGGAGACGAAGGTGTCCGCTACTCCTACGATCAGCCCTAAGAGAGGAAGGAACAGCTTCCGTGCCATATCACCTATACGACTCCCGAAACTCACGAAGTGATCAAAAATAATCTCCACCGCTCCCCGATGTATGGGACAGGGACGATCAAGGGGGTAGGCCCCCGTTATTGCCCCTCTATTGAGGATAAAGTGGTCCGCTTTGCCGATAAAGATCGGCATCAGCTCTTTTTAGAGCCTGAAGGGCTCACTACAGAAGAGGTCTACGTAAACGGGATCTCCTCCTCTCTCCCCTTCGATGTGCAGCTCGACCTGATCCACAGCTGCGTCGGTCTAGAAAAAGCGGAGATCATGCGGGCCGCCTATGCAATTGAATATGATTTCGTGAAGAGCGATCAAATCTACCCAACACTCGAAACAAAAAAGGTTGAGGGGCTCTTTCTCGCAGGGCAAGTCAACGGGACAACCGGTTACGAAGAGGCGGCCGGGCAAGGGCTTGTTGCAGGGATCAATGCCGCTTGCAAATGTTTAGGGAAGCCCCCTTTTATCATGAAACGGAGCGACAGCTACATCGGTGTGATGATCGATGACCTTATCCGCTTTGATCTCTCTGAACCGTACCGGATGTTCACCAGTAGAGCTGAACACCGCCTCCTCTTAAGACAAGATAACGCCGATCTCCGGCTACGTCCGATCGCTTATGAGCTCGGGATGATTTCTGAAGCGCAATACAATCGGATCATCCACAAACAGGAGACGATCGAGAAAGAGACAGAGCGGTTAAGCAAAGTGTTTAAAACTGTTGATGGGAGAGGGAGCAGCTTAGCCCAATTGATCTCGCGCCCCGATTGGACCTACCAAGATGGCTTGAACAATTTCCCTGAACAGGTGATCGACTTTGGCGAAGAGATCAATACCCAAATCGAGCTCCTCCTCAAATACTCGGGCTATATCGAAAGGCAAAAAAAAGATGTCGCTAAATTGGAAAATCTCGATGCGGTGAAAATCCCGCGCGATTTCAATTACACCACAATTGTTGGACTCAGGACAGAGGCGAAGCAAAAATTCTCCCGCTTCACTCCAGACAATTTAGGACAAGCTTCCCGCATCTCTGGAATGACCCCTGCCGACATTTCTATCTTGCTCATAGCCCTCCAAAAAAGGTAAAAGAGTGGTTATGTCAAAACCACTGAAACTCCCGACACTTTTGGTTATCTCAGACAATCCAACCATCCGTTTTTGGATCAAAAAGCATTTAGACGACGAGTTTTTCATCCTTTTTGCAGAGACAGCCATAGAGGCAAGAACGGCCCTCAACTCTCGGCTCGACTTTATCATTTTAGATGCAAATTTAGAATCGACCGATCCCCTAGAGCTTTGTAAAGAGATCAACCTCCTGATCCAAAAAAGCCTTGTCCCCATTTTCCTCATTACAGGAAAATTGAAAAAATCTTTCCGAGATCAAGCCCAACAAGCGGGTGTGACCGATTTTTTAAGCGAGCAACTCGACCTTGAAGAGCTCCGCAGTTGCATTGCAAAAGGGGAGAAAGCGGCCTCTCTCAGAGATAAAACGGTCGATCTCGCCCTCTCGATTAAGCCACCAAAACAAAACCCCTCTCCCAATTCGCTGAAAAATAAATTCGTATTGAATGATCAAGGGCTGAGAGTCCTTGCAGAAGCAAAAAAAGAGAAAACCCCGGTTGCCCTTTTAGTGATCCGCCTCGACCATTTCAACGAGATGGAAGAGAGAGATTCTATCGCTCGTAAATTGGCTCAGTTCATTTCCGATCTTCTCCCCAAACAACATGCTCTCATCCCCTCTACCGAAGGGAGGCTGATCCTCCTCTTATCAAATACGACGACTGAGGCAGCCCGAATGGTTGCAGAAAAACTACAACATGCGATTCAAAAACACCCTTTTAAAGAGGGGAAACTCTTCACTGTATCGATCGGCGTCTCCTCTTTAGAGGCAAATGAAAAAGAGTTTAGTAAAATGATCGACTCGGCTATCAAGTCGTTCAGAACCCGTTCCGAAACCAATCTGATTATTCCCCTCGATCCGGAGAACTCATGAAATACCTTTTTTTTCTTCTCTTTGCCCAAATGCTTTTAGCTCAAGACACAACCAAAATACCCCCAGCGGCTCCGATCTCCTCGACAGAATCAAAAAGCATCTTAACGATCGATCCGAAAGCAAGAGCCAATGATTACGTCCAAGCATTTGATCTTTTGCGCAAAGATAAACCGTCGCTCAAGATGATCGTCCGGACTACCAACACCCTTTTTACAGGGGTGACCGACCTCTCTGTCTCTTCAGGAGGGACCCTTTTATTCGTTAAAATTCTTTCGAACCAGGGGATTCAGACCCAAATTGTCCCTGTAGAGCAAATTTTGGAGATCAACTATTCTCCCTAAAATCCAACTGATCCAACTAAAAAATACCCCGATCTTTGAACAGCTGCAGCTTGAAGAGGCTCTTTTGCGCTCAGAAGAGGGGAGTTTTTGCCTTATTAATCAAGGATCTCCCAGAGCCATTGTGATGGGGAGCTCCGGGATCCCAGAAACGTTGATTGATCTAGAAAAAGTGAAAGAAGATCAGATTCCGGTCATCAAGCGATTCAGTGGAGGGGGGACGGTGATCGTCGATGAGAACACCCTTTTCATCTCTTTCATCATCGCAAAAGAGGATCTCGATGTCTCCCCATTCCCTGAGCCGATGCTCCGCTGGTCTGCAGATCTTTATAAAGAGGCGTGGCAAATCCCCCATTTCGAATTGCATGAGAATGATTACTGCATCGGCGAAAAAAAATGTGGGGGAAACGCGCAATACATCCGAAAAGACCGGTGGCTTCACCACACCTCTTTCCTTTGGGATTATTCAGAGGCAAATATGAGATACCTCCTCCTCCCTCCCAAAAGACCCAAATATAGGGAGGACCGCTCCCACACAGAATTTCTGACCCGCTTAAAAAAACACGCTACATCTCCCGATGATCTAATCAGCAAGCTGAAGCAGAGCCTTGTAAAGCAGCTTTACATCTCTGAATTTGATCTCTTTTCTTGGAAGCCGAAGCCACATAGACAATCTGCACACTTCGTCGAAATTTAGAAAGAAAAACACTCCGCCGAAAGGGGCCCGGTACTAGCTCAGTCAACCGTGTTCTTATACGTGGAACCACTTCCCAAGGAGCCCTAAGGCTGCCTGGCGTTGTAATCCCCTAATGACGAATATCGTTGAGGGGCATTTGGTATCCAGGGTATCCCTAACAGCAGAGAAAATTGATTCTGTCTTAATCAAACATTTATGAAAAGTTTTATTTTTTCGCCCTTAAAAAAATTCTCGACTACCCATTCGATCCCACTTGATCATCCATGAAGCTATACAAAAAAGCGGCGAAACTGACAAGAATGAGGGCAGATACGACGTTTTCGACAACCTTATGGGCTGTTTTTACTCTCGGAGTTCCTTGTTGGATAAATCCTGAGAGGGGGCCTTTTGCATTTTTTGTCACTTTCTCAAGACGCTCCCGATCTTGGGGACTGAGGCTATAGAGATAACGGTATTTAGAGACCTGGGAGTCTAACGTTCGAAGGGCTTGAAGGTGCTTGATATAAAACCGGCGATCGGAGACTTGGGCGCTCTCTATTGCATATTTTCTGAAATCGGGGTTTCTCACAGCGAGTTTGCTCACCTCATAAAGGTAATCTAAAACCCGTTCTACCTCCCTAAAATGGTCTCCCTGATAAGCCACTAACGCAGGAAGGATGATTTGTAATACCAGGAGACGTTCTCTTCCTCTTTCCTGGATTGCATCGAAATCCCGATGGAACTTTACAACCGCATCCGGAGCCGATTCGTCAAATAATTCTTCAAAAATCGAGAGCCACTTTTCCCAGCCTTTATTTTGCTGAAGATAGGCAGAAAGGCGCTCATAGCGCTCTCTTGCTTGGATAGGGCGTCCCCCATCTACTGCCTCTGAGCTGTAGACATCTACGCAATCTTGCAAAATGGGCCACACTCCATCCAATAGCTCTCCCAGTTTCATCTTTTCATTTTCGTCGCTGAGTAATTTTTCCAACTCCTCTTTTTTTGCGGGAGACTGCGACAACTTTTTCTCTAGAGTCTCAAGCTCCACGTTAAACAACCTATTCAGGAATTTAGTTTCAGGAGGGAGTAGAAGGGAGCGGCCTAATAGAGAAACTTTTAATGCCTCTTCAGATGTATAATCCATCGGGCAGACTTTTTTCTGCATCGGGGCAAAACATTCCTTATGGAGCCCATGGAAGCATGGGAGCACAATGACCTGCTGGTCAGGTAAGTACTTGTCACCACAGATACAACATTCATCAGTTAAATGGCGGAACCGTCGTGTCTCAGCTTCTTGATAGGAACCTACCCAGCTCTTTTGTTCTTCGCTTTGAATAGAGAGATGTTTGGATAAAGAATTTACATTACTCATCGAAATTCTGATTTTTTTATAAAAATTATACAACAAATTAATATATAAAACAAGGAACACAGAAAAAAGGAAACTATTTAGTTGTCAGAATCGGGAAGGCCTAAAAAGTCTTTGATTGCCTGCTTGCTCGCCTCTCTCCCAATGAGAGCTAGAGATTCGGTGAGAGGGATCCCTTTTGGACAGACGCGGACACAGTTTTGCGCATTCCCGCATCCAGCAATTCCATCCTCACCAAGAGCTGCCCGCATCCGCTCCGACTTCTCCAGTTTTCCCGTCGGATTTGCATTGAAATAACGGACTTGAGACATCGCTGCAGGGCCCATAAATTCAGATTTGGAATTGACTTGTGGGCACGATTCGCTGCAGCAGCCGCAGGTCATGCAAGTGGAGAGTTTATACATCGCCTCTTGCACCTCTTGACCGATCGGAGGGCCAAATTGCCCCGTGTCTTCAGTCCCATCTACAGAGATCCATCCTCGGATCTTTTTCAGCGCATCGAACATCTTTGTCCGATTGACTACAAGATCACGGATGAGGGGGAATTTAGTGAAGGGGGCTAAAGTGATGGTGGTCGACTTGCTCGCTGCAATATAGGGCTCAATGAGCGCTGTGCAAGCTTGGCGGGGACGCCCATTGACAAGCATTGAACAGGAGCCACACACCTCTTCTAAACACCCCTGTTCCCAAGCGACGGGAGTTGTTTTTTCCCCTTGCTTATTCACCGGATTTTTCTGAATCTCCATGAGACTCGAAATCACATTCGCTTGGGGATGGCGTTTGAATTCAAACTCTTCCCAATATTGGTTTTCAGCAGTTCCTCGGAGGATTTTGAGTGTGTACGTTGTATCAATCATTAAAGCGGCAGTTGTATGTTGGTCGGTATATTTTTCAAAGTCGGTTTCACTTTTTTCGCCTTTGTATAATCTCTCTTTATCGGATCGAGATGGCGCATGTCAACCGGTTCATACGAAATGAGAGGCTCATCTTTTTTCCGATCGTAGGTGGCGATTGTTGTCTTGAGCCAATTTTCATCGTCCCGTTCAGGGAATTCGGGCTTATAGTGGGAGCCTCTAAATTCATTCCGGAGCAACGCCCCTTTCGCAATGATGAGGGCTACCTCGAGCATCGCTTTAAATTGATGAGCGAACACGTAGGTCTGGTTTAAATTTGTCCCCCGATCGGTCATCCCGATCTGCTCGTACCGGTTCCGGATCTCTTTGATCGTTTCGATCGCTTTGAGAAGATCGGGATTGTCCCTTTTAACGCTCACATAACGGACCATGCAATCGGAGAGCTCATCGTGCAATTTATGGATGTTTTCAGGCCCGTCACGGCTTAAAAGCTCTTTCTGAATTTTTTCCTCAATCGACAAAGCCTCTTGGAAGATCGATTCAGGAATAGTCGATTCGGCAAGAGATTCGATATAGCGGGGCACCTCAACACCGGCAACAAGGCCGCTAAAAATGCAGGAGAGGAGGGAATTTGCCCCTAAACGGTTCGCCCCATGATACAAGTAGTCTGACTCCCCGATATTGAAACAGCCGTGCAAATTCGTCATCTGCCGGAAACGGTCT
>CAYWDE010000003.1:0-29433 GCA_964456885.1 uncultured bacterium
GCAACCCACTTGGCAAAAGAGGGGAAAACTCTTATCTACCGGATCCATGAAGAGCCCTCTGCAGAGTCTTACCAAGATTTTTATACATTTGCGAGATCTCTCGGATTTACCCTTCCAGCCATTCCAACTAGGCAAGATATACAGAAGCTGTTTCAACAGGCGAAGGAATCCCCGCTCCTCTCTCAACTTTCGGTCAGTTTTATCCGGAGTATGAAGCTCGCAGCCTATTCACCGGATAATATGGGCCACTTTGGACTCGCTTTAGAACATTACTGCCACTTTACAAGTCCAATCCGCCGCTACACAGACCTGATCATCCAACGGCTTCTTTTTAATGAGATGCCAGAAGAGACAGATATTCAAGCAATTGCAACTGCCTGCTCAGAAAAAGAGCGCCTCTCATTCCGCGCAGAAAGCTCTGTTGTCCTCTTGAAAAAATTGAGGCTTGCCGGAACCCATTTTGAGGCAGATCCATCTCGTATTTACACTGCGATTGTGACACGAGTTAAGCCTTTTGCCCTCTTTTTTGAAGTTTCCCTTTTTGACTTAGAGGGAAATATCCACATTTCAAAATTAGGCAACGACTACTTTGAGTACAGCTCAGCTAAAATGTCCTTCCGCGGAAGTCGAACGGGAAAAACATTTACTGGAGGGCAGCAAATTTTTGTCCGCCTTGAAAGGATCGATTACATCCTTTTACAAACAGAGTGGGCGATTGTCTCTCAACCCCCAACTCTTGCGAAGAGGAAAAATAGGGGATGAAGAAATATTTCCTAACGGGCCTTGTCACCCTTCTTCCCTTAGCAACTACAGTTTGGATCGTCCAATTTTTGGTCAATTTCCTAACTAAACCGTTCATCGGTGTTGTTACATTACTCACTTATCGACTCCCCATTCACTCTCCTCAAATGGTCCGAAATATCAGTCAATTATTCATCCTAATCGGCCTTTTTTTTCTGATTTTTTTTCTCGGTTTTGTCGCCCGGAGATTTTTCTTCAATCAACTCATCCGGCTTGGAGACCAATTTTTAACAAAAATCCCTTTGGTAAACAAAGTTTATAAAACTTCTAAAGAGATTGTGAATTCGATTTTCGGAGCTAAAGAGAGATCGTTTAAACAAGTTGTCATGCTCCCTTTTCCTGCTAAGGGATCCTACTGCCTCGGTCTCATCGCTAAAGAAGCTCCTCAGACTTGTTCAGATACAGAAAAAGAGGAGTTGATCTCTGTTTTTATCCCCACAACACCCAACCCCTCGACAGGTTTTTTATTCATGTGTAAAAAATCGGAGCTCATCTACTTAACGATGAAAACCGAAGAGGCCATTAAATATGTCGTTTCGTGCGGTGTCATTCAACCAGAAAGAGAGCCGACATGAGAAAACACCTACTGACAGGGCTGGTGATTTTGTTGCCAGTAGCTCTTACGCTGATGATCATTGTCTTTCTATTTGATCTATTTACTGAACCCTTCATCAATATTGTGGGCCCCCTGATCCATCTTATACAGCAAAAGCTCCACATTGCTCTTCCTGATGGGCTCACTCTCTTTCTATCTAGGCTCTTCTCTTTAATCTTCCTCTGCCTATTTATTTTTTTGCTTGGAGTTGTGACTCAGCTATTTTTAGTAAAAATTCTCATGAATTGGGCCAATCGGGTCCTCTTTCGAATCCCCTTTATCAAAACTGTTTACAAGGTGAGTAAAGATATTTTTACAGCCCTTTTTTCTTCGGACGGAAAAAAAGCATTCAAAAAAGTTGTGATTGTTCCATTTCCTACAAAACCCAACTACTCCCTAGGTTTTGAAGCGGGAGAAGCGGCTCAAGAATGTAAGGAAAAAGTGGGAACCCCTCTTGTTTCGGTCTTTGTCCCTACTGCCCCTCATCCAATTTCAGGCTTTTTATTTCTGATTCCCCAAACCGATGTCCATCCGGTCGATATGACCAATGAAGAGGCGGTTAAATTCCTCGTCTCTTGCGGAATGATTGTTCCCCAATCTGGAAACAAGGAAACAGATGATGAACGCCCCTTTTAGTGCCCTTTTCCACAAATTCCTGCCCCTCGGGCCGCGTCAAATTGCCCGGGGTTCGCCGATTGAAAATGGGACAATATTAACCAATATTAACCCATTTTCAATCGACAAACCGCGGGCGCTTTCAAGCTGGACGGAGTGGTAGGAATTTATGGAAAAGGGCGCTAGTCCAACACGAGTTATTTTTTTTCAGGTCAACGACAATAGCTCGAAGCTCAAAAAAATTGTTGAAATGGCCCACTTCTATTTTGAGAAAAAAGAGCCTTTTCTCATCCTCGTCGAGGATGAGAAATCGAGAGACTATGTCGATGAACTTCTATGGAAGCAGCCACAGACAAGCTTTCTCCCCCATATAGCCTCTGAAACCCCTACCACCGATTGGATCGCTATCACGAAGAGTAAAAGCAATATCAATCAGGCACGGGTCGCTTTTAACCTTTGCCCCACCTCCCTCCTCATAGAGGGCCCTTTCCGAATTATCTATGAATTTGAAGACCTATCGACCCCTAGTAAAAAAAATCTTTCTTCACAACGGTTCGATGCCTATAAGCGGGCCGGCTTCTTTATCGAAGCGAGTGCTTCATAAATTCCTTGCTTCTTATGCCTATTTTTATCTATAATTCCATCCTTTGTAAAGCTATTGGAGTAGATCAATGACACGGATTAGCAAGCAGGGGAAAATTCGGAATATTTCTCCCCGTAGACCCCGGGTTTCAGGACCCAAAACAGGGCCAAAAAAAGATGCCCTCGAATTCGGCTTTAAGCCGCATGTGAACGCTATTGTTAGCGACTCTACACCGAACCGATTTATACCTAAGGATAGATAACATGACTAGACATACCAGTTACGGAAAAAGCAGCAAAGGCGCTAAAAAACGGAACGTCCTCAAGCGCTTTGAAAGAATCGAAGTTCTTCGGAAATTGGGTAGATGGGTAGACGGCCAGAACACAAAAGTGACAGGCCTCCCAAAAACACCCTCTGTATAGTCCATCTGAAGTGACCATTTCGGTTTACAATCGCCAAAAAGATTTAAAAGTAGACAAGAGTTCGATTCGGGCTCTTGTTCTAACTACCCTCCAATATCTAAAAATCCCTTTCGAAGAAGTGGCTATTTACTTAGTCACCGCAAAAAAGATCGGTCAACTCCACGACCAATTCTTTCAAGATCCCTCCCCTACCGATTGCATCTCCTTCCCTATAGACAAGAACCATTTGGGAGAAGTTTTCGTATGCCCGCAAGTAGCGATCGAATATGCAAAAAAACGGGAGTTAAACCCCCATGAGGAGGTCTCCCTTTACATTATCCACGGACTCCTCCACCTCCTCGGGTACGACGACCTGGAGCCTCAACAAAGAAAAACTATGCGCAAAAAAGAGAAAAGTTGTATGCGTCAATTAGAAAAGATGAAGATATCCTTGAAATGATCCCCCTATTTGTAGAAAGCCCATTTTTACCTATTCTTCTTCTCCTCGGCTCCCTTTTTCTAACAACCTGCAATAGCGCGCTGCTTCACTTGGGGAAATTTAAATCGAAAGAGCTCCTTCGCTCTCCCCATGCTCCCCTCCTCTTCTTCCGCCCCATCTTAAGAAAATTTTTCCGCCAACACGAATGGGAAAACCTCTATTTTTGTATTTCGCTTAGCAAACATATTTATGAACTAGCCTATGCCATATCGGCTTTTTTCTACCTCATCTCAGCGCTCCCACAGATGCACCACCTCGTCGACCAGGTCCTCTCGATACACGATTGGGTCCCCCTGTTAATCGTTGGGGGGTCGATCATTGCCCTCTCCCTAATTCTCGACTTCATTATGCGTCTCCTCGGCAACCTCTGGAGCCGCCCCCTTTTGAAATTAGCAGCCCCCTTTGCCTCGATCTATCTCCTAATTCTATTTCCTCTGATAGGCCTCCTCCTTAAACTCACAAGAGCCCTCATCCATAAAGTCCATTTTGAAGAAGAGGGGGAAGTGGTCACAGACCGCTCTAAAATCCGGGAAATGATCCGAGAATCAGAACTCCAGCAACACCTTGACCCAAGCGACCAGAAACTGATCAGCTCTTTTGTCAATTTTAAAGAGAGGGTTGTTAAAGAGGTGATGGTCCCCCGTGTCGATGTGTTTAGCCTCTCTGGAGAGACCCCTATTTCCGATGCAGTCAAGCTTTTTGCAGCTGAAAGCTACAGCCGGATCCCCATCTACAAAGAGACCCTCGATGAGATCATCGGAGTGGCCCTCTATAAAGACCTCTTAAAATGTTTTGCCAACCCAGACCAGGACCTAAGCGCCCCGATCGCTACCATCGCTAAACCGGTCCTCTACGCCCCAGAAAATAAAAAGATCGCCCTCCTTCTTCAAGAGTTTCGGAATAAGCAGATCCATATGGCGATCATCGTCGATGAATATGGGGGGACAGAAGGGATTGTAACAATCGAAGATATTTTGGAAGAACTCGTTGGAGAGATCGAGGATGAATCGGATATTGGGGAAGCAGAGGATTTTTGGGAAGTTCCCGGCGGCGGATGGATCGTCGACGCGAAAATGACCCTTTTAGATATCGAAAACCAAATTGGAATCCGGATCCCTGAAAGCCCCGATTACGAAACGATCGGCGGCTATGTTTTCCACTGCGCAGGAACCATCCCCTCTAAGGGGTGGCGCCTCTCCCACGATGAATTCGACCTTGAAGTACTTAGCTCCAATGAGCGCTCCCTCAAAAAGATCAAAATTACCCCCCGTTCAAGTACCCTCTTAGACAACTAGGATGTTGTCATCAAAGAGATCTATCCGCTTTTCCACCCAATCGGCATTTAGATCGCAGGAAATATTCGCTTTATATTGAAATTTTAGACCTTCCCGAATTTCCGGCAATTTTTCCGTTTGTACATCCTCAATAGTCAGAGCTTTTTCAATCTTCCCTTCGACTTTGCAAGAGAGGCTGTTTTTTTGAGTATCTAGAGAGATAACGACCGATTGATAACTATCCCTTCCGAAAATCGGATTTAGACTAAATTTATTTCTAAAATCCTCTATCACGCCATTTAAAATGTCTATTTTAAGTCGGTAATTCCAAATTTCGGTCCATTTTTCCACTTTTTTCTGATCCCCCTGAGCAATCTGAAGGATCTTGATTAAAAGCTCTTTTTTCTGCTCCTCCGTTTTTGGAGGGGGGACAACCTCTTCTCCATCGATCAAAAATCGGTCTGGCTCTCCACTCCGTTCTATATCGGACAAAAAGTGTTTTGCCACATTCAGTCTAACATGATCGGCCTGATCTAAATCGTATAAATTAATCTCTTGAATTGGGTAGGGGCGGCTTGTTTGCGCTAATAAATCGTGTAGATTGGAGTAGCGGACCTCTTCAATTAAGACAACCCCGTTTTCTTCGCCCTCCAACTTCGCCTCTCTGTAAACAACCAGCTCTCTTCCAGCCAAACTAGCTAGAGGCGCCCCCGCGCTTCTCTGAAAAATAGTCTGATAAATATAAGAGGGGATTTTAAATATGTTTAAGGGATTCAAATAAGACCAGTAACTTCTCGATTCGGTTGGATGGATCGGTGGCATAAAACCTCTTTTTAGGCGAACTAGTATGCCCAAAATAGCAATTAAACTCTCTTGCAAAACAATCTCCTCATAGGCAAAATAAAGTCCTTACTTTTAGGAGTTTTATAATGCGACGTTCGATCTGCTTCTGTGAACCCAACAACGCCCTCGCTGGGGACCAAGCAACTTGGAAATTTGTCTATACAACTGCAGGCCACTTACCGAAAGGAGCCAAGCTCCGCTTTGATCTGGAGAGCCGAGGACGCCCTATTGATTGGCAAATTCCAGAGACAAATCTCAAAGAGAAAACCAATGTGATATGGGCAGAGCTTCCAGGTGGAAAAGCGATTAGTGCAACGAAAGTTGAACATCCGCAAACCTCAACCGCCTCTTTTGAATTCACCCTCCCCCTCGAGCTTAAACCGGGTGACACCCTCTCCATCCTCATGAAAGGGAACGAATCGCAAAGAAATGTCCAAAGAAGACGCCCTTTTCACCTCTTTATCGATCCGAAAGGGAAAGGGGATTATAAAGAGAGCGAAACGTTCTTCCTCGACGTCCGAGGCAATCACCTTAAAAGCTTACGGATCATCGCCCCCTCTTTAGTTTGCCGCAATAAGCGGTTCGATGTGATCGTCCGTTTCGAAGATATGTTCGGCAATCTCACCTCTAACGCCCCTGAAGGGACCCTCATCGACTTGAGCTACCAACACCTCAGGGAAAACCTCAGCTGGAAATTATTTGTCCCCGAAACAGGCTTTATTGCCCTTCCGAACCTCTATTTCAACGAACCGGGGATCTACAAAATCCAGTTAAAGAACTTAAAAACAAAAGAGCAGTTCTTTTCCCCTCCGATCAAATGTTTACCTGAAGGGGCTTTGAGCCTCTATTGGGGCAATCTACACGGCGAATCGGAAAAGGTAGATTCAGCAGAAAATATCGAATCTTTCTTAAGACACATGCGGGACGACAAAGCGCTCCAATTTTTTGCTACCTCCCCTTTTGACAGCGAAGAAGAGACCTCTAATGATGCCTGGAAAGTGATCACTCAACAAGTGGCCGAATTCAATGAAGATGACCGTTTTGTCGCCCTTCTCGGATTCCAGTGGCTCGGAGAGACAAAAGAAGAGGGGTTGAGACAGTTTGTCTATTCCAAAGACATGAAGCCGATCATGCGCCGAAAAGATACGAAAAACAACTCCCTTAAGAAAATCTACAAAACGAATAATCCGAAAGAGATGATCGCTATCCCCTCTTTCTCGATGGGTAAATCGACTTGTTACGATTTCAATGATTACAATGCGGAGTTCGAAAGGGTCGCTGAGATCTATAACGCTTGGGGATCTTCCGAGTGTACAACAAAAGAGGGAAATCCCCGCCCTATCCAAGGGGGGAAACAGGGAATTTCAGAGACAGCTGAAGGCTCTATCCAAAAAGCGCTCAACAACGGCTGCAGATTCGGCTTTGTTGCCGGCGGCTATGATGACCGGGGCCCTTACAGCAATCTCTACGATGCTGACCAATCCCAATACACACCGGGCCTCACAGCGATCCTCTCCAAAGAGCATAGCCGAACCTCCATGTTTGAGGCGCTCCAAGCCCGCTCTTGCTACGCCACAACAGGCGAGCGGATGATTGTGGGGATCCATATCGCCGGATTTGGGATGGGTTCAGAGCTCGATACCAAATCGAGACCTGGATTTGAGTACAATCGGCACATCACCGGCTACTGTATTGGCACAAGCCCGATCACCGAAGCTATTTTGATCCGGAATGGTAAAGAATTCCGCTCTCTCCCTATTAAAGAGGGGATCGTAGAATTTGAAGTGGACGATACAGATATGCTCGGACAAATTGCTCTAGAGCCTAAGGAAGATCGCCCCCCTTTCGTATACTATTATCTTCGCGTCACCCAAGAAGATGGGCATATTGCATGGAGCTCCCCTATTTGGATCGATCTCTCCTCTCGGAATGCCCCTGTGTCTACCGGTAAAAAAGTGAAGAAAAAGACAGCCTAATAAAACAAAGGCCGCAAGAGTTCTCTTGCGGCCCTTTATCCCACTCGTAATTCAAGAATTACCCTTTTTGATTCAGCTCGGATAAAATAGTTCGAGCTCTTTGAATCAACTCTCTTGCCTCAGTGTAGGGTTCAATAGATCTCTCATATGTATGATAAGAGCAGCTTAATTGTCCGTATGGAGACAAGGCTCCATTTGCAACCCCATCTTTAAATATTTTCTGAGCCTTTTTTATACTCTCTTCCGTAAGAGGCATTGTCGACAAGGTATCCCTGATCCGATCTACATATTGATCTTCAGAAATTATGCACATAGAGGCACGCCGAATGGGCAATGACATCGATAGTTCCTTTTATTATTTTTAAATTTTGATGTAAGTTTTAAGAACCTTAGCGTCCATTTTGACCATCTTCTTCCCTTCTTCAATAGGGTTCCCATTTTGAGCACTGTTTTTCCCAATCTGTGTATAGATATATTCTTGGAACTCAGGAGATAAACGGGAAAACGATTTTAAAAGACGGAAATCTTCGAGAACAGCAGTCTGCAAAATAGCTAAATCTGGATCTTGAAGCTCTGAGGAAGCTGCAGAACCATCAACCCCTTTAATAAAGTGGGCGATCCTTTGAAATAGGAAAATGACAAAATCTTTAATCCGGATGACGAGCCTCTCAATATACCCCTTCTCAAGAGGAGCGGGAGCCGCTGTCCCTCCAGAGGAGACTCTCGATGGGGCCGGTGGGACTGAATCTGGTTCTACCGGCTCCTCAACAGGTACGCGCCGAGGTGAATGAGATTCTATTCTGTTAGCCATAAAAAAACCTTTTTGGCTACGATTATACGTTAGACCAGAATTGAAATCCTCTAGTATCATACATTTCATGTCTATTATTCTCGGCTCCAATTCCCCTAGACGCAGAGAGATCCTCAACTTCTTTTCCATCCCTTTTGTACAGACAAATCCCGACTTTGATGAAGCGCAGGTAGTTTTTCAAGGAGATCCGGCCGCTTACGCTTCAGAAACGGCCCACCGGAAAGCCCTCTCCCTTCTCCCCCGCTATCCAGATGAAGTGATTTTAACAGCAGACACTGTAGTCTACATGGACAACAGAGTCTTTTTGAAGCCTGAAAGCCTTGAAGAAGCTCATACGATGCTAAAAGAGCTCTCCGGAAAAGAGCATCAGGTCTTCACTGGAGTCTGCGTTGCAAAAAAAAATCGCTGTTTTGTGGAGGCGGAAAAAACCTCCGTATTTTTTCATGAACTCACTGAGCCTCAGATCGATGCTTATCACAATCACTTCCATCCTCTCGATAAAGCGGGCGGCTACGCAATCCAAAAAGGAGGAAGTCTGATTGTCAAAAGAATCGAGGGATGTTATTACAACATCATGGGGCTGCCCATCCACACGGTGCGCCGGCTCCTGCTAAAAGCAGGGATCGATCTATGGGACTATCTAAAATCTCTCTAATACTACTCACAGCCAGCTCTCTTCTCATGGGGAAAGAACTGGATGAAATCAAACTCCACTCTCTCTATTTGATGCAGCAAAATCAGATTGAAGAATCGATCGATAAGTACCGGGAATATGCGAGCCTCTCTGGACGCCACGATTTTGAAGTGCTCCAACAGATGGCCCTGATCCTCCTTCAAAAAGGGATCCAGAGCGAAGACAACCAAACGTTCATGATGACCCTCTTTGGCGCAGGTCTATCGGGATCGGCCAATGCCCTTGAGATTTTGGAAAAAGGGATGGGCCATCCCGATCCCCAAGTACAACTCTTATCCCTCCACTTCATCGCTAAGTTTGATGACGATAGAACTTCAGAGATCTTCAATCGGGCAATGGGCTCTGACTACTTAGCCATCCGGATGGAAGCGGCCTACTACATGGCGCAAACAAAGCACCCTCATGCTGTCGGACAAATCGAAGGGCTCATGTATCGCCTCCCCCCCGCTTTTAAAGCCTACTTCCCTCCCCTATTCGCTCTTCTGGGTACAAGCGATGCGACCCATTCTCTCCGCCGTCTGATCGAAGATCCAGATCCACAAACTCGTGTTGAATCGATCCTCCACGTCGCAAGACTTGGGCGGGACGATTTTCTCCCGATGCTCAGAAAACGGCTCACCCACACCCACATCGCCGAACTTGAAGCGGCCATCTTCGCCATGGGGGCTCTCAAAGACAGCCACTCCATCCCGAAACTCAAAAAACTGACCCAATCTCCAACCGATACAATCCGACTCGCTGCAAGTATCGCTCTCTTCAATTTAGGAGACCGGTCCCACGTCTCGATCATTGAAAATCTTGCCAAACAACACAATCTCTTTGCCATCTCTGCCCTAGGCTCTATCTCTGAGACAGAAGAGACGCTCGCATCCCTTCTTCAGTCAACAGATCTTCAAGTCAGGACCAATGCAGCCATCGCCCTTCTACAAAGGCGCGATCCTCGCTGTATCTCAATCCTTTCAGAGATCCTCATCAACGACACAAGAGATCTCGCTTTTAAACCCTTCCAATCGGTCGGTAGAACCCTTTCGGCTATCAAAACAATCACCTCCGCTGAGATCCACTCTAAAGACCCGTCGGTCGACCTAAGCTACTCGGTCGCCATGCGGGAACATCTTCTCCGAGAGACTATGCTCCTACCCGAAGCCGATTTTCTAAAAATAGCGGCAAAAATCTTCTCCACCGCTCAAAATGATCTGGTCCCAACAACGATTGGCCTTTTAGAAAATCTCCAAACAGAGGGGGCCCTCGCTCTTCTTAAAAAAGGGTCGGAAAAAATCACCTCCCCCCTCATCCGGGACTACTGCCACCTAGCTCTCTTCCGCCTCAAGCAAGAGGGGCCCCATGAAGAGTACATCAACCATTGGGTGATGAACCAAAAAGAGGCGCAGCTCATCCAAATGAGACAACTCCTCCCCTGGAAATACCGGATGGAGCAATCGGACTATAGCCTCACCCCTGAAGAGACCTCACGCCTCCTCATCGAAACGTTCCTCTCTATTGCCAGTCAAAGAGATGAAAAGAGCATCGCGTTTCTCCTCGAAGCGATCCAATACGGGAATCCCTACAATCGGTACGCGCTCATGGGACTACTCATGAAAGCAACCGAATGAGATATGCTGATCTTCTGGGGTCTTTAGAACCTGTACTAAAACCGTGTGTCGTCGCTTTTTGCAGCCATTTTGGCCTATTTTCAAATGCTGATTTTTGGGATATATTACCTTCGATACTACCCAAAAGTCAGCATTTGAAAATAGGCTCAAAAGGGCCAAAAAACGACTGACATCCGGCATTCGTACAGGTTCTAAGAGATCATCGACTGCGGACAACTAAGAATTTATCCGTCCTGTATCTCTTAGGCCGAATGCCGTAGCTTTTAGTTCAATCGCGACATAACATCGACGCGCTACTGGTTGACTGCAGGCTTTAATGCGGTCTTTTCCCAATTTTGTAAAGCTTGCAATTCGGTCTGATGCAGCGCCCACAAAGAATTTAATGAAGAATAAATTCGCCTTGAGCCATCAAATGCAGCAGTATATCCAATTCCGCCAAATACTCCACTGCTCACCGCTATGCAAAATACCCCGGAAATCACCTCTCCAACACCCAACATAAATTCTCGCATAAGCCGAGCTTGCTCTGGAGTTTTGCCCCACTCAGATTCATAAGTCCCTATGGTGGAAAGATAATTCGTCGAAAAGGGTCGATGTTCTCCAATGATCCGATCATTGCCAGTTGGGGGCTGGTGATAAAGTCTCAAGGAACTGGCATAGGTGCGGTACCATGCAAACAAGCCCTCAATTGCAATGATTTTTAGAGGGTTTTCTCCGGCCTTTTTAGCTTTTTCTCTAGCTACGTCAAACTGATAAAAAGCAATCGTTGATTTTCCATAAGACTGTGTAACAAAAGCTTCGAACATCCCCGATGCATAATCAGTCCTTATGGGTTCCGGTACTGTAGAGCAAGCAGAATAGCCTGACGTTAAAAGTATAAAAAAAAAGAAAACAACCAACTTATCCATGATACCCTACTACTTGCAAGATTGTGATGAGTAAAGCTGTAATATAAAAAAATATAGACCCCATGAAAAAGGTTACGGCATGTGATAAAAAAATTAATTTTTTTGTTTTTTTCCACTCTTCCCAGAATCGTATTGCTTTAGGTATCCCGACATACGAAGGGAAGAGGAACATGAAAAAAAACACTGCGCTCTTCAAAATAGATATGGTTTCTAAGCTCATAAGTAGAACTCCTTGGAGGGATCGGATTGTACATCGTAATTATTTATTGCCCAATATTTTTCTTACCTTATCAGGGAAAAGGATAGATAGTTACAATCGGGAATAAAACGGGCAACAGGTCACCGCATCTGGCGAGAATCGGCTTTGATTTATGAGATTGATCATGTTGTTATTACGTGTCTTAGAGTGTCGTAATCTATCGGAGAGGGTAGCATTCGCTTGTTATCAAGTAAGCTACCCCTTCTTTAGCAAAAAATCTTTCTCCAATAAGAAGACCATTCCTCTCCATTGCAAGCTAAAGAGATGAAAAAAACATCGCTTTTCTCCTCGAAGCGATCCAATATGGAAACCCCTACAATCGGTACGCGCTCATGGGACTGCTTATGAAAGCAACGGAGTAATAGTTTAAAACCAGCTAGCAGCCGCTTTTGTTTTATAGGGAGGGGTGATTGGGGGGAGAAATTGGATTGAGGAGGAGAGACATAAGTTACCATCTTCCTTTAATTCTTCCTTAGGACTCACATGGACCCAATTTCCTACAGGACCACTGACAAAATGGGGGCTGCAAAGAAGGGAGCAGCTATCGGGCACTTTATCCTTTGACGCGAGAAGAGTCAGCCCTTTAGGGCTGAGATGAATCGCGCCTCTTCGATTGACAATTACTTCAAATAAAAATTAAACTATTTGCATGATTCTTCAAAAATCATTCAAATTCCGTCTTCTTCCCACAAAAAAACAGGCCAAGCTTCTTCAGAGCCAACTCGATGAGTGTAGATGGCTCTACAATGAGCTATTGGAACAGCGAAAATTAGCCCATGAAGAATTAGATCTCTCTCTGACTAAATACCAGCAACTCATGTTTTTACCCGAGCTGAAGATAGAGCGCCCTACTCTTGAAATCGTTCATTCTCAAGTTTTACAAAATATCGTCGACAGGCTCGATAAAAGCTTCCAAGCTTTTTTCCGGAGATACAAGAAAGGGGAAAAGCCGGGATATCCCCGATTTCGAAGCTATGATCGGTACGATAGTTTTTGCTATCCCCAAACCGGATTTAGGCTAGATAATAAAGCATTAAAACTCTCGAAAATCGGCTCTCTTCGGGTCAAGCTCCATAGAGAGGTCGTAGGTAAAATTAAAACCTGTACAATCCGTAAAAATGCCTCTGGAAAGTGGGAGGTTTCTCTCTCTTGCATCTATGAAGCTACCCCTCTCGGAAAAAATGAATTAGCTGTTGGGATTGATATGGGTATTGAGCGCTTCGCCACCTTTACAGATGGATCTCTGATAGAAAATCCCCGGTTCTTTAAGCAAGAAGAAAAAGCATTAGCTAAAGCGCAGAATAGACTCTCAAAAGCTAAAAAAGGATCTTTAGAACGGGCCAAGAAAAGAAAAATTGTAGCCAAAGTACATCAGCGGATCCGGAATCGGAGAAACAATTTTTGCCACCAAGAATCTAGACAGATCATAGACAAATACCAATTCATCTGTATAGAAGATCTCAATATCCAAAAAATGTTGCAGGGTTCACCCCTTGCTAAAAGCATTACCGATGTCAGTTGGAATCAGTTTTGCCAATTCCTCACCTACAAAGCGGAAGAAGCTGGTAGGAAATTAGGGATGGTAAACCCTGCCTATACCACCCAAACATGCAGTGAATGTAAGCATGTAGAGCCAAAAAAGCTCTCAGAAAGAGAACATTGTTGCTCTCAATGCGGGTATAAAGCGAACAGGGATTACAACGCATCTAGAAATATTTTAGCCCTCGGATTAGATGGCCTGGGAGAAATCCCTAGAAGCTCCCGACTTTAGGCGGGGGAGTAGTCACGGTCGAAATAGGTCAATCCCGTCCGATGTAATTTTTTTTATAGAAATCGACATCCTCTCGCGTAAACTGAGGGGTATATAAATCCTCGTTGACCGGCTTGTAACAAAACTTGATCAGATCCGTTGACATCTCTTCAGAGTCTAAATCTTTAATACTTTTTTTGGGGGATAATATCATTTTCCGTATATTGACCCAAAAATAGAGTTAAAAATGGGCCAAAATAATCCAAAAAGCGATGAAGCCCCGTTTTATCGACAGTCTCTAAGAGATAGGAACGTAAAATTTTTTAAACTATAGAAGTTCACTTGATTATTCTGTTTGAACTATCGGTTTAGGGCCGATCCATTCATATACATCATCTTTTCTATAATGCAAGTGAAAGTTGGCTGTAAACACGTTTCGGATTCTTCTGTTTTGATCTGCTGCATCTAGGCAAAAAGCCTCTTCCTCAATTCCATCGAGGATTTTGATACTTTCAGAATGTTTATGGAACCACATCTTAAGGCCTTGAACAACGTTACTTTCATCTGCTTGATCTTTTATTGGGTAAGTAGTTTTTGCCTTAGGAAATTCAAGAGTTAATTCATAGGGAACAAATGGTGGAAGTGCTTCAGAAAGAGGGGCCGGCTCCTCTATTTTGTTTACTTGGCGGGAAGAAAAATAGGAAGCCGCCGATTCCCATAATTTCCAAAGACCAGATGGAGGAGACGCATTTTGAAAAGTTTGTCCTACAGGATCTGTCAGAGGAGTTTTTTCATCATCTACAAAGGCTCCGTTACTATCCGTTTGTGAAGAGGGAGTTACCGAATTCATATGATATTCCTACTGTTAAAAAAGCGGACAGTTTAGACCTCTAAATCTTTTTTGGATAGCCCCACCTTCAGAACAAAACGGATCCTGTTTTTCTTTAAACTCTCATTTAATAATCGATCCGATAGGAAATTCGTAAGAACCCCTTCCACAGAAAAAAATCTCTCGACTCTCTTTTTCAAATTCTTTTCTTGCCTCCCTATCGGCTCGAGTCTCTTCTATTGTTTTATTGCATACTTCGATTCTTGTATTGATATTCGCTTGAAGAGCCTCTTGATCTTCCGGCTTTACAAGACACAAGAGTTTTCCCATAAAATTGTAGTTCGCATGTTCTTGGAAATTACCCAATTCGAGGTCTATAAAATAGATCTTATCTGCGGTGACCATAAAATTACTCCGATGGATATCGACAAATCCTGTCGCCTCGATCACATCCAAGAGCTCATAAGCCTCTTCAAGAGAGACCAACCGATCTACCTCTTTGATTTTTTCTGCATAGATATCCATCTGATCCGATTGAATATAAATTCCATGGTCAGTATTGAGATGAATTGAAGTGGCTCCAGGCTTTAAAACCGCAAACGTCTCAGCAGCATCGATATGTTTGACTCCTAGACGTTCCACTGTTTTTTTAACAAAATCGGCTCCAGAAACGCGTGAAAAATCTTTTTGATTACAATGAAAAGGCTTTAAATCTTGAGGAGCCTCCTCTGCCAGTAAGAGCCGTTTTTTATCTCTCAGTTCTAAGAGATAAAATCTAACGGCTATCCACTGTTCGACCAGATCCATATTGGCACTCAAAGGGGTAGCCCCTCTCGGAGGAACTGGTTTTTCCTTCATTCCGAGTTGATTCATCCGCTCCACAAGCGCTACATGACTACACGCATGCGCTGTCCGATAGAGCTCTTTTTGGAAAGAGGGGGATAAAGCCTTAAATTCTTCATCGTTAAACGATGAGTCCCCTTGATGGATCCGTTCAACCCAGAGATCGCTCTCTGATAGAGGGATACCTCTCGCTTTCATAGCTTCCTCAAGAAGAGCAGCTTGTTTCTTTCCCCATTCGGTATTGAGGCACTGCCTCACAAAAGAGATCTCTTGATTCCTCGTCTGCTCAATACAGGCAGGATCCATGGTTAGCATACATTCAAGCAGTTCAAGCTCGCCGTTCACTACCCACTTAGCAAAGAGAGTTTGATTTGTTACGGGCGAAGGCTTATGAAAATCAAAAGAAATCCCGAGTTTTTGAGCCTCTTTTAAGAGGGCAAGTACATCTTGAGATTGTAGAGAAAAAATACGCGGTTCTCCATTTGCTTCTGAAGCGAAAATATATTCGACAATTTCTCTAGGAGAAATGGAAGGCAGTGGGAGTTTAAGGATATTTTCTATTAGAAGGGAGCTGTAACAGCTTTTTACACCATGGAAGAGAATGGGTAAAGGAGGTGCTTTTGAAAAGCGGAAGATACCCCCCTTTTTTTCAAGTAATGCCGACCGCTTCTCTCCATCGATTTCCACCTTACTGAATTCATACCATTTTCCAGCTAATAAAATCGGACCATTACCCAAATTTTCAGGATAAAGAAACTCATATTCCCCTTTAAAACAGCGGGTTCCAATGTCAAGTAGCCCTTGTTTGAATTTCCCTTTCTCAAAATCACCATTCGGATAACGGCGGCTTTCTGTTTTCCACTTGTCCCCGAATAGACGCTCCTCTTCTTCAATCCCATTTGAGTAACGCACCCGTCTCAGATCGACCCCAGTGACCTCCTCGGCGATAGGTTTAGGGCCTAGCCATTCGTATATCTCCCCTTCTCTTTCGTGTAAGTTGAAATGTTCGGTAAAAGTCTTTCGGGTTTTAGCATTTTGACCTTTTAGGATCTTGCATAAATCTTCTCCATAAACTCCGCTCACAATTTTTAGACTTTGGAAGTTTTTATTGACCCATTCCTTGAGCTCATTGATGATCCGCATCTCCTCATTCTGACTGTGAACCGAATAGATCCGTTCCCCTTCAGGGAATTCGATTACGAGTTGATAGGGAGGAAAATCTAGACGAGCCTGAACCTCTTCGATCTGTTTTTGATGCTCGAACCTCAGAGCTCCCATCTTTTCTATTTCTAAACGAGTTTCTCGTTGCTGAGGCGTTTCTGGAGGAGGGGCCGCGGGTTCTCTCACTTGGACTACTTGACGGGAAGAAAAATAAGAGGTGACCGATTGCCATAATCTCCAGAAACCAGATGGGGGCGCCGCATTTTGAAAAGTTCGCACTAAGGGATCGTTTTGGAGAATTTTTTCATCATCCAAAAGAGCTCTATTGCCATCTATTTTTGAAGAGGGTGTAATTGCGTTCATGTACGACATTCCTGCTATTAAGGGAGCTGAGAGTTTAGCTCCTCCCCTCTTTTTTAGATAGCGATAGAAGAGGATCCTGTTTTTCTTTAAATTCCCATTCTTCGTATGATCTTTGAAACCATGAGACTTCTCCCCCTATTTTTAGCTATTGGTATTTTGTGCTCTGATGAGGTCAATGTCCACCTCAGAAATCCCGTCTATAAAAATGGGATTGTTTCGACGAGCGAGGGGGGCGTTATCCAAAATAACGACATCCGGATTCAGGCTATGAATATCAACTCTCATTTTTCCAACTCTGAGGTTCTATGTATCGCATTTTATTTACTCTGATTATCAGCGTTTATCCTGCATTTTTCTTTGGAGGGTTTTTCGATTGGGGAAAAGAACCCTTACACGAAAGCAAAAAATCTAAGTTTGATTGCCCTTATGATTGTGGAAAATGGGGTAGTCAGTCGGTCCGTATTTTGGAATGGGAGTTTGTTCAATGCTTATATAAAGCATATGAAATGACCTATTTTATTGAAGACAATTACCTTAAAAGAAAAAGTGCATATCCTTTTCGAGTCCGATATTCGGCAGATTTTATACCTGATGATATTCCCAATCCTTTTGGATCTCCGTTAAACTTTCAATCGAGCTGGTACCAAAAAATTCTTGATGAGGATACAGTAACCATTCTTTGCCTTTCTGAATGTTCACCAGATTCTCATGGATGTGAGTATGGCAAATCTGCTCTCTGGAAAATCAAACATTTTGAAGATGAAAATAATAATCACATTGGAAAAGAATTTGTAAGAGTTATGTGGTCTGAACATGAAAACAAAAAAGGGATATGGCATTACGTTGATAGAGAAGAAAACACTTATCGATTCGCAAATTTTATTGATTTCAAAAATACTTGCTTACAACTAGAAATAGATTTACTCCTAGAAAAAGAGGCAAACCGATGTCGCCAATATAAATACTCTCCTCTTTTTGTTAAAAAAATCGAGGATAAATTCTTAGAAGCCTGTCAATCAATCGATGAGGTCCGAAAAAGTTATCATAATATATTTATTAATTGCGCGGATGCACATCAATCTCCTTCAGCGTTTTACAATCTAGCTCTAGATGAAATTTCACAGGGTAAACATGAAAAAAGCATAGACTATTTTAATTGTTTTTTAAACAAAGTTGATCTTGACAGTTTAACAAAAAATTTAGCATCAGAAGTTTACCAATCAAAGGGTTTTGTTGAATCAGAGATAGCTCTTTATGACAAAGCAATCCTATCCCTAACTCAAGCAATTCAATCTAATCCGAATAATAAAGATGCATATTTTGAAAGGGCTATCGCGTATTTTGAAAAAGGTGAATTTGATCTTTCACTTCAAGATTTCTCTAATATTGAAAAAGACATCTTGGATTCTTCTTTTGATGAAGATCCTTATTTGCGTGATTATGCTTTAGGAATTGTTAGAGGAGCATCAAAAGGATTAAAAGATGCTTCATTGGAGTTTCTACCTAATATCTGCAGTTCCCTTCGAGGAGCGGGAAACTTACTTTGGACAACTATTATCGACCCTATAGATTCTTCTAAAGAATTTGCTTCCGCCATTCTTAAAACATGTAATTTCCTTCGTCATTCAGATAAAAGTGAACTTGCAGAAATACTAGTTCCTGAAATGTATCAACTTATAGCTGAATGGGATAGTTTAGATCCAAAAAAGCGAGGGGAGTTAATGGGGTACTCCTTAGGGAAATATGGTACAGAAATCCTGTTACCTATTGCGATTATTAAAGGAGCAAAGTACGTTCAAGCCTACAACGAAATTAGAAAGTCAGAAAAATTATGTACATTAAACACCTTAAACAAATCATCTGAAAATAGAGTTGCTTTCGAAAAAGCTGCAGAAAACTGGAATAAACAACGATTAGATTGGTTTGAAAAAGTAGAATTACAGATAAATAGACAAAACAAACACATCCCCAATAAGTGGAATTATGAAAAAGGTAAGGGGATTTGGTTACTACCCGAAGACAAAACAAGAGAGCTTCTTAAAAAAAATGCTGGGAAAGGACAAAAATTGAGTGGTATTCCTGGAGAGCCTGGATATAGGGAAAGAGTAGATTTTAGAGAGGTAGTAGGTTATTACGTAGACGAAAAAACTGCAGAGCAGTCATCAACAACAATAGGAATTATACATTATAGCAAAAAAGGAGCGCATATTGTCCCCGCAAGACCAAAATAATATCAATAAAATCGACCGCATAAGCGCAATTATGTCGATGAATAGAGCTTTATGGAGAGAGGTTTCTTCATCTCTACGAGCAGCAAGAATTAAATGGGATAATAAAAAAATATATCTGTTTTTTTTCTATGAGGGGGAAATTTCTGAAGAGGATCAGGATTCTGCTGAATCTGCGGCAACAGAAGTGATGTCAGATTTCCCAGATTATGAATTTGAAGTTGCAATTCTAAGACTAGACTACCCCCTTCCTATACCTAGTGAAGGTGAGTTGGTATACATGAGACGAGAACCTGAGCTAAACTAACTAAAAACAGAAATCATTTATCTCTGTCGCCAAAGGCGATCTTTAGAAAGTAAAGAGGATCCTGTTTTTCTTTAAATTCCCATTCTTCGTATGATCTTTGAAACCATGAGACTTCTCCCCCTATTTTTAGCTATTGGTATTTTGTGCTCTGATGAGGTCAATGTCCACCTCAGAAATCCCGTCTATAAAAATGGGACTGTTTCGACGAGCGAAGGGGGCGTTATCCAAAATAACGACATCCGGATTCAGGCGATGAACATCCAATACTTCCACAAGATGGAAGAGGGAAAAATGGTTCAGAAAATCGAGGCCAAGGGGGACCTCCTAATCCAATATAAAGGGAAAGTCTTTGTCGGCAATGAGCTCGAGTTTGATTTCACAGAGATGACCGGAATGGTCCAGAGTGGGAAAACCCTCTCTTCAATGTGGTATATCGGGGGGGATCGGATCCAACTCTGTTCCGACGGAAATTACCGTGTTACCAATGCTTTTGTGACAACGTGTGAGAATAAAGAGAGCTCTTGGGAGCTGCGCGCAAAAAAAATCAACGTGATGAAAGATGAGTTCCTGCAAGCTCAAAAGGTCCGTTTCCGCCTCTTTAAATCGCTCTCTTTATGGCTCCCCTCTTTCAAGGTGAATCTCAAGCGGTTCAAAGAGCCGATTTTCCGTTACTATGTCAACTGGAATAAAGGGCCCAAAGTGGGGATCCGCTACCAGCTCTACTCGTGGCAAGATTTAGCCTTCTACGGACGGCTTGAATATAGATGGGCCAAAGGGTGGGGCGGCGCTTTAGAGAGCGAATATCTCCCCCCTGATGGTCTGACCACCTTTAACACCCGCAACTATCTGGGGACAGACCGGCTCTTCAATGCGGAAGATGTGGAGAGGCGGTACCGGGTGCAAGGGGCCTACCACTCTAAAAGCCGGAGCGGCAAGACAGAGACAAGCCTCACTTGGGATAAGTATAGCGACCCGAGAATGCCAGGCGATTTCAAAAGCGACGATTTTGAAGTCAATACAGCGATGAAGACCCAGTTCTATATCTACCATCGGGAAAAAGATATCATCACCTCTTTGAAACTGCGGCCGAGGGTCAACTCATTTGAGTCGATTAAGCAAGATCTCCCAACAGGATACGTCTTTTGCCGCCCGATCGAAATTAGAAATACGGGGATCCTCTCAACCCATTTCATCAAAGCCTCTTACTTAGCTTTTGATTATTCTGATCAACTCGTCTCCTCTCTACAAAATTTCCAATCACCCAGAGTCGAAATCTTTGAGAATCTCTATCGACCCATCCATTGGGGAGCGCTCACTTTGACCCCCAATCTCTCTGGCAGGGCGATCCTCTATGGGACAACCCCCTCCCATCAGACCCAATGTGCAGGAATGCTCGGATATGGGCTGAAAGGACACTTTCGCGGAACAGGTCAATTTGAAAAATATAAACATGTGGTAGAGCCCTATGTTGAATATAAGGCACTAACAAGACCAACCGTCTCCCCCGATTCCCACTACATATTTTCGATTCAAGACGGATACCAGAAGATCCAGCAGATTGAGGTGGGGACCCGCAATCTCCTCTTCTCTTCTAAACGCCCGGGGAAAGAGGCGAGTTTTACCGCTAATCTCTATGCAAACGCCTTCTTCTCCGATCCGGTGATTCCGCAAGTAGTCCCCCGTATTTACCTCCTCCTCGGCTGGCACTTACCTCAAGTGGAGCTTTCAACCCATAATTGCTACAACTTCCGGAATAAAGTCTTAGATTTTTCTAACACCCATCTCAAATGGACGGTGAATGAAAACGTGGCGATGAATTTAGAGGCGCGCTACCGCTCTAAATTCGACTGGAGGAAGGGGGATCATGAAAACTTCATTTTAGATGTGACCCGTTCTCAAAATGAACTCTTAGAGTCCCCCCTATCAGACAGGAGGGTCACCCTCCTTTCCAACGTATTTATCCGTCTAAACCCGTTTTGGGAGCTCCAGTTTGAATCGCATCACGGCTTTTACCGCCTCTATAAGAATCAGATCCGTGAAAAGCCGTATAATGAGTTCAAAGTCCATCTCTACACATGGGTCAGCGCAGCCTGGAAGCTCCACTTTTACTACGGTTACACGCTGAACAACCATTTTGACTGGAGTGTAAGTCTACAACTTATGAAGAAAACCTTCTAAAGTAGCGGTCGAGGGGCGGATAAATAGAGAATCGGGTAGAGGTTTTGAAACAAGGGGAGGTAAAGCTAAATGTTGGGTTTTAGCCCACAGTTGCCGAATTTTTAAAAGATCCTCTTTTGAGTATCGGATCGGTACGGTGGATTGGTCAGTTGGAAAGGGGGGTCGGTTCTCGATCGGTGTCGTTGTCATAAAGTCCTTAAAATTAAAAAACAGCACCTATTTTTAAGAAAAAACCAACTAATGATCAAGGGAAAATCCCCTCTGTTGCACTGTTTTAAAAGTTGAGTTATCCTCTTTGCTCCAAGTTTTTAAGGAGCTATGTTTATGAACTCTGTCAATGGACTAATTTCGAATAGCGATTTACATTGCAGACCCCTCTCTGCCCTTTTAGGAAAAGAGGTTGCTTATAGAGCTGTTTGGCTCCGAAACATAAAATCTGACTCCCTTTTCCAACGCCATTTATTAGCCACCCTTTCAAAATCTCTCCTTATAGTGGGGGAAGCGCTCCTCCTTCCCCTAGCATTGATCGAAGCGGCTGGAGGGGCAGCGATTGCTGCAGTTGGAATTTGTATCAGCACCCTGATCTGCCGGAATAATGCCCCCTTCTATCAAAGAAAATTTCTTAAAATCGCCGCTTACGCGCTGCATGGCAGTTTTGTTTTTCTAGCAGCCCTTTCTGTACTTGCTTGGTATAAACAACCAGATCTTAAATACCACACGCAATACACGCTCCTAGATCAAGGATTCTATTTGGCCAGTGGAGCGCTCGTTCAACAAGCTTGGGGAAATTTAAGAGGGGCCTCTGAAGAGGCAAATAGCCGTATCCTCAATCTTTTTAAAGAAAATTATCCGACACTCTTTGAACAAGCGAGTCAGCAGATTAAAAAAGATGTAGAGATCGATATTAGAGAAACGGTAGACCCCCATATGAGCCTAAAAACTTATCTAGAGCGGCATCCGGAAGAGCGGGAGTTTGTCAGAAATTTCAATGTCTGGAAGGCGTTAAATGACGCCGAATATGGGCTCCGTGCCAAACAGCTCCTTAAAAATTTTCTTGTAGAAATGGGGATCGGCCACTCTCCAGAAGATTCTCTTTCCATACATTTGAGTCGGATAACAGATGAAGAGGCGGCTTATCAAAGAAAATTGATCGGATTAGTGCACTGCTCATTCACCTCAATTTATGTATTTCCTCCGAATTTCAAGTGTTTGGATAGAGAGGGGAAAAGCGGGCAAGAGCGGCTTAAAGAATTGGACGCTGGGGTTTTCACCCCTTTAGCTAGATATGCACAATCTACTGAACTTTTACAAGCTATTGGATGTCCCCCCTTATTTACGACACTGAACCTTGCCCCCTATAGCAGCAGGAGATCGGAGCTATTTCGACTTAAAAGCCGAGTCGGCTCTTTCGAACCGAGCAGAATCAAAATCCTGCAAGACAAACTTCTATATGGGAATCGAGTTGCAATAGAAACCCCTCATCTCACTCAAATTCAAAGGCAGGAGATACAAGAAATAGCTGCAGCCATTCGGAGATTAGCCAACGATTTACAACGGGGGGCTCTCATGCAGCAAGTTGTCATTGATTTAGAAAATATAGATTCGGTTCAAGCGTTCCAGACGAGAAATCTTTTTGAAAAGGCTTGTCGAGAGCAATCGGCACTGATCCGATCTGCATCCAATCAGATCGTGTGACTACTCCCCCCTAAGAACCTGTACTAAAACGGTGTGTCGTCGCTTTTTGGAGCCATTTTGGCCCATTTTCATCTCTTTTAGCAGGGTTCATAGAGATAAAATTAGCTCAAAAGAACCACAAAATCGATGAAATATTTAACCTACAACAGCCTCTAAGGATTGTACTTCTGTTTCATATCGCGGAGAGTGTTTTCAATCGCTTTTCGGTCTTTCGGATTCATCCGGTCAATATGAAGGACCCCATTTAAATGGTCGTTTTCATGCATAAACATCCGGGCCCGAAAGTCGGTGAGATCCTCTTCAATGAATTCCCCTTTCATATTCTGGTAACGGACATGGATCGATTTAGGGCGGACCACTTCCACGTGAAGACCAGGGAGAGACATGCACCCCTCAACCATCGACTCTTGTTCTTTTGAAGGGGATGAGAGGACCGGATTGATAATTACTTCAGGTTCTCCAAATTCATATTTATCATCGGGGAGGAAAATCTCTTCCCGAATCACAAAAATCCGGAGGAGAATACCTAGCTGAGGGCCGGCAAAACCGATGCAATTGTCCATAGAGAGCATCGTCGCCAACATATTTTGGCAAATCTGCACAATTTCAGGGGTGATCTCCCCGACAGGTTTCGCCTTGACGCGGAGATCTGGATGGCCGTAATACCGGAGCTGCAATTTAGAGTTTTTCATCAGTTTGTACATGATCTACAGGAATGATAGAAGTATTGTGAGAACGGCCCAATGAGCCACTCCACAAAGAGAGGATGAGGCAAGAGAAGAGGAAAGCTCCTGCAAGATAAGCGGTGAAACGCTTGAGAACTTCTGCAGTGGATGTGCCAAAGAGCGAATCGCTATTGTCTCCTCCAAAAGAGGCTCCAAGACCTAGACTTTTTGCTTCTTGAATCAAAATTACAAAGCAGAGGAGAAGTGAGGCGATTAAAAACAAAAATAAAAACATATAAAATATAAAGGTCATTCTTTTTTCTCTTTTTTAGTTCGGGGCTTGCTCCGTTTTGGGGGAGATTCACCACCAACGGTTTGAATGATTTGCGCCAGCGTTTTGGGGTCTAGCGAAGCTCCCCCAACAAGGACGCCGTCCACATCTTTTTGGCCAGTGATTTCGCCCACATTTTCTGGCTTCACAGATCCTCCGTAGAGGATCGGGATCACTATTTTAGGGCCGAATAGATCGTGTAAAATTTTGCGGCAAAAAGCGTGAGTCTCTTGGATCTGGCGAGTTGTAGGGGTCTTCCCGCTCCCGATTGCCCAGACAGGTTCGTAGGCAATGATCACTTTTTTAGCCTCTTCTTTAGGAACGCTCCCTAGAGCTGAAATAAGTTGTTCTTGCAAAACTTCTTCCGTCTTTCCTTTGCTATGATCTGCCGCTGTCTCTCCAATACATAGGATGGGCTGAATATCATCTTGCAAAGCGCGGACTATTTTTCTTTGGATAAAAGCGTTATCTTCACCGAAGATAGAGCGCCTTTCTGAATGTCCGAGGAGGACAAAAGAGGCTCCCGCCTCTTTCAACATCAATCCGGCAATCTCACCCGTAAAGGCCCCCTCGCGAGCATCATTCATATTCTGTGCGCCGATCACAATCGGCGTCTCTTTTGCGTAGTGAGCTGCTTGCGCAATCGATGTATAGGGAACAGCTAGATAGATATTTACTTTTGAGCTTTCCACTAAGGGAAGGAGTGTTTCGATGTAATCGGTCGCCTGCCTGACCGTTTTATACATCTTCCAATTTCCTACCACATATTGCTTTTTCGCCATTTAGAACTCAAAATTTTTACCATAAGAATACTCTATTCCCGCCTCATTAGCAACTCAAAAAAACATAGATCTTCAATCATTTTTTTGGCAAAATGGGTCCACTTATGACTGCCAAAGTATTTAGCGTATCAGAATTGACATCTGCGATCAAAGGGGTGTTAGAACCCACCTTTCGGGGAATCTCTGTCAAAGGGGAGATCAGCAATTTTAAGCTCCAATCTTCAGGCCATCTCTATTTCAGTCTGAAAGATGCGGGATCGCAGATCTCAGCCGTCCTTTTTAAAGGGAGCGCCAAAGAGTTGCCCCGGATGCCGAAAGAGGGGGATCAGGTAGTTGCAACGGGGGAAATCAGCCTCTACGCACCAAGGGGCCAGTACCAAATCATCATCCGAGAGCTCCAATTTTTAGGGGTGGGAGAGCTCTTATTGAAGCTCCATCAACTCAAAGAGCGGCTCCAAGGAAGCGGCTGGTTTGATCCTCAGCATAAAAAGCCCCTCCCAAAACTGCCCCGCCGCATTGGCGTCGTAACAAGCCCGACAGGCGCTGTGATTCAAGATATCATCCATATCTTAACCCGCCGTTTTGCTGGCTTCCAAGTGGTCCTCAATCCGGTGAAGGTTCAAGGGGAAGGGGCGGCCCAAGAGATCGCTCAGGCCATTTATGACTTCAATAAATACAATCTCGCCGATGTCCTTATCGTAGGAAGGGGCGGAGGAAGCATCGAAGATCTTTGGGCCTTCAATGAAGAGATCGTTGCAAAAGCGATTTTTGAATCGGAAATCCCGATCATCTCTGCGGTTGGACATGAGACCGATTTCACGATCGCCGACTGGGTGGCCGATATGAGAGCTCCCACCCCTTCAGCCGCAGCTGAAATAGCGATCGCAGAAAAAGCGAATCTACTCCGCTTTCTCGAAGGGGCGCAAAGCCTCTCCCGTCAAAGAATCTCTAACCAAATTACCCAGTACCGGCAGAGAGTTTCAGCCCTCCAAAAACACCCCCTCCTCAGCTCTCCCTACGGGGTCTTAGCGCCTACGATCCAAAGGCTCGACGACTTCTCTAGGCAACTTGAGATTCTGAACCCAAAAGGGAGGATTAAAGAGAGTTGGGATCGGCTCAATCGACTCAAAATGCACCTCCGCTCTCTCCACCCCCAAAATGTTTTGAAAAAAGGGTACGCCATTCTCTTCTCTGAAAAGGGGGATTCGATTATCCTCTCAGCGAACGATTTGCAGCCAAATCAAAAATTTACCGCACTTTTACACGACGGAAAAGTAGCCGCAACGACCAACCAGGTAACGGAACATGTCCCAGGAAACTCCCTCTTTTGAAAAAGCCTTTGAGCGCCTTGAGCAAATCCTTAACGCAATGAACGGGGGGAAGACCCCTTTAGAAGAGTCGTTGAAACTCTTTGAAGAGGCGGAAGGGTTGATCCGGACCTGCAGCACCCGCTTGACAGCTGCAGAACAAAAAATTGAACAATTGATCAAGAATAAAGGCGAAGTTGCTTTAGATGCTGAACAACGACCAAAAACAGAACCTTTCCGAACTCACCTTAGCTGAGCTCGAAGAGCTCGCGGCTGAGATCCGAAGCCGGATCATTGAGGTCCTCTCAGTTAACGGAGGGCACCTCTCTTCCAATCTGGGTGTCGTAGAGCTCACTTTGGCGCTCCATCGCGTTTTTGATTCGCCCAAAGACAAGTTTATTTTTGACGTCAGCCATCAGACCTACCCACACAAACTTCTCACTGGACGGGGCGGCAGATTCGATCAGATCCGGAAATACAAAGGGCTCTGCGGTTTTGCCCACCCCAAAGAATCGGAACACGACCATTTCTATGCAGGTCATGCGGGGACCGCCTTCTCTCTTGCTCTCGGAGTCGCTAAAAGCCGCGACCTCGATCGAGGGGAAGAATATGTTCTCCCTATTTTAGGGGATGCGAGCCTCACCTGCGGACTCACGCTTGAGGCGCTCAATAACATCCCTAAAAACCTACCCCGCTTTATCGCCGTTCTCAACGACAACGCGATGTCGATCTCAAAAAATGTGGGAAACATCAAAAATGTCTTAAGCCGCCTCCTCAGCAATCCCCTCTCCAACCAGATTTATCAGGAGACTCAAAACCTCCTTGGGAAAATTCCCGGCTGCGGCCCCATCCTTGAAAAATTGGGGCAAAAATTTACCGAATCGATGAAAAATCTCGTCAGCCCCGCCACTTTTTTTGAAGAGTTCAACCTCTCTTACGTGGGGCCCATCGATGGGCATGATATCGCAAAGCTGATCGAAACTTTTGAATCCTTAAAAAACACGACACGACCCGTCCTTGTCCATGTGATGACTGTTAAAGGGAAAGGGATGCCGATTGCGATTGCGAACCCCACCTCATATCATGGAGTGAGACCTTTTGATCTATGTAGCGGCAAGTTCCTCCCCTCTCCCACCACAAAGCCCACTTTCCCAAAAATCTTTGGCCGCCACCTTTTAAAAATGGCCAACGAAGACCCGAACCTCATCTGCATCACCCCCGCTATGCCGGCCGGCTCTTGCCTCGATGAATTTATGCAACAACATCCAGATCGTTGCCTAGATGTGGGGATTGCAGAGGGGCACGCGGTCACATTCGCTGGCGGTATTGCCCACGATCGGAAGAAAAAAGTGGTCGCATGCATCTATGCCACCTTCCTCCAAAGGGCCCTTGACAACGTCTTCCACGATGTGTGCATGCAAGAATCGCCCGTTGTGTTTGCCCTTGATCGCGCCTTCCTTTCGGGGCCAGACGGAAGCACCCACCACGGCATTTACGACATCGCATTTCTCAATGCGATGCCTAACATGATCATCGCCCAACCTCGCGATGGGCATGTACTTAAAGAACTATTACAAAGCAGTTTCGATTGGGGAAAACCCTGCGCAATCCGTTACCCCAATTTAGAAACAGATGAACCAGACCTCCCCCTACAACAACGGATTCCAGGAAAAGCTCAGGTACTTATGCAAGGTAAAGATCTCCTCATTATCGCTCTCGGCCACACATGCCAAACCGCTATGAAAGTGCGGGAAATCCTCTTCCGCCAAGGGATCACGACAACTATTGTCGACCCCGTCTTTATTAAACCTCTCGACTTCGAACTTTTTACCCACCTCCTCTCGACCCACCCATTTGTTGCGACGATTGAAGAACACTCCCTCAATGGGGGTTTAGGACTGATTATCAATAACTTCCTCGTTCAAAATGGGATCCGAGAAGCGGAGGTTTTAAACTTTGGGGTCCCAGATATGTGGGTTCAATTTGGCAGCAATACCGAACTTATGCAAGAATTAGGGTTAGATCCCGAATCGATTGCACAACGGATTCTGCAGGAGTTTTTCGCCGATGATTATCGCCCTCTTTCCAAACGAGAAGAAAAAGCAATCGTTTGAACTAGCTGTCCAGATCCGATCGTTTCTTGAAGATCAGGGAGTTACCGTTGTAGCCGAAGATGAAAAAGCCATTTCCATCGGGGCACACCCCCTCTCTTCGATCGACCCCTCTAAAATCAAATTCCTCATCTCAATGGGGGGTGATGGGACGATCCTCCGCCTTTGCCACCGCTATAGCCACCTCAATGCCCCTATCGTAGGGATCAATCTAGGCCATCTTGGATTTATGGCAGATATCCCCACCGACGATATCTATCCCAGCCTCACCGACCTCCTCAAAGGGGCCTATAAGATTGATACTCGCCTTATGCTCCAAGCCAATGGGCTTAACGCAGTGAATGACATCGTATTCCACCGGGCCCATAACTACAGCCTGATCGAGCTCTCTATCGAAGTGGACAACACCCATGTCAATACATTCACAGCCGACGGGATGATCCTCGCCACCCCCAACGGCTCCACCGCCTACTCCCTCGCTGCTGGAGGCCCAATCCTCAGCCCCAACCTCGACGCCCTCGTCATGACCCCCATTTGCCCCCACACGATCTCCAATAGACCCATCGTCCTCTCTCCCGACCAATCGATCAAAGTCACCTACCTCAGCGACTACGGCCCCATCGAAGTACGCGCCGATGGTCTCGACTCCCTCTCCCTCAAAAGCGGCGAAAGCCTCACGATCAAACGCTCCCCCCGTACTTTCAAGCGGGTTAGCCTCCATCGCCACGAGTATTTCTCGACCCTCCGCACCAAGCTCGGCTGGTCCGGCAAACTCCGCTAAAAACTTGACATCATTGCAAAAGAGCCACTAGGATCTAGCGCTCTTTAATAAAGGAAAAGACATGTCAGCCATTGCACCAAGCCAAGCAACCGATCCTCTTTTACAATACCCTGAAGATTCATCTCCAACCCCAGCAGACAATTTCTTAGGTCAGCAAATCATTCACCAAAATGGAATTGTTTTCTCCTCTGACTGTGTAGTCGGCATGGAAGGGAGACAGATCTTCCAGT
>CAYWDE010000004.1:0-26817 GCA_964456885.1 uncultured bacterium
TTCCACAAAATACCGAGAAGAGGTCCCGATTTTTTGGAATAGATAGGCGATCACCCCATCTTCCCCGTTTTGACTATAAAGTGACACCTCATGGCTGCTGAGGTCGATCTCATCGATCGGCGCACTATAAAGTGTAAAGCTTAAAAAACAGAATAGAGCCAATCTCAATAACATAACCCTTTACCTCTTTTTGAATAGAATGCAGTTTCCGTTATCGATCACAGAGACGTAATCGCACACTTCAGCTGCGATCTCGACCGCTTTCTGCCTAGAGGCCCAAAGGGAATCGTTGATCCAGATATATCCCCCAGAGCGCACTTTAGGGAGATAGAGAGTGACATCGAGAGCGGAGACCGCTTCGCTGTGGTTCCCATCGATATAGAGTACATCAATCGGTTCATTCACCTCTTTAGAGGCGGTTTCAGAGGTGAGTCTTAGGACTTTACAGTATCGATTTAACCCTTGTTTTTGAAGCATTAGCTGAAAAGAGTCGTGGATCTGATTGATATTTAGGTTGCCCCACCATTTTAAATCGACTTTATCTCTGACGGGATCGAAGTAACGGATGCATTCGATTTTATCCCATGCATCAATTGCAATTGCAGTTCCTTTATTCAAGAATTTAAAAGCAGATAGGACTGGGAAGAGAGAAGAGCCTCCAAAGACCCCAATTTCAACCCAAACTTCTGGTTTTTCAGACAGCACCATATCGATAAACGAGAGGGCTTTTTCCTTAGAACACCACCCTTCTAAAGTGGGAAGTGTATTAATGACCTGTTGTTTTAAATCTTCCACTTCAGTATCAACTGCTTGCAAAGAGCTAAGCAGGCAAAAAAAAGTCAAAATCCATTTTCTCATCGTTTCACCCAAATTCCCCAAGTACATACATCTGAAATGGCTCCAATCCGATCGCAATGTTGATCTAACCAATCAACCGATTTACCCTGAGTAAAATAGCCCGCTTCATACCAGCTAATGTCATCCACAATGATCCATCCGCCAGATTTAACGAGAGGGACCCATTTTGTCACATCGAGAATTGAGGTGACTTCCGAGTGGTTCCCATCGATATGGAGGAGGTCTATATCTGGAATTTCTGGAGCGTCTAAAGAAGAGCTTCGGATCAGTTCAATCTGATTCTCAAGGCCAAACTCTTGGACCTTTATTTTAAGACCATTCATCACAGCTTGGTGATCGACCTGCTCCCAGTAAGCGAGATTGGCTTCGCTCTGAACTCCGACAACCGATTCCTCATTTTTCCAAGGATCGATCCCATAGATTTTCCCGTTTCCGAGAGTTTTAAGGGTAAAGGCCATCGGAATCAGCGATTTTCCAGCCCAGACCCCGATCTCCACAATTTTTTTTGGGCGTGTCTTAGTGATGATATCAACTAATATAGAGGCTTTTGTGTGGGAACACCAGCCGTGGACTTGATCCATGTACCAATAGGCTTGAGTTTTAAAAGCTGCTGTTGAGGGGCGCTGATCTATAATTGTCTCTAGATATGACCCGGGCGGTAGGTTGTGATAATAAGCATCCATAGATTATTTCCGATCTTTATAGGCGGGAGATCCGTTGTCTGAAGGGGATCCCGGCCAGGTTGAAACGATGTCACTTAAGACTGTGTAGAGGCGAATATCGTGGGGATAAGGGAATTCGATGTCATAGGGGAGAAAGATGTTATATTCTTTGAGAAACTCCAAGATCTTTTTCATCCCAGATCTCCGGACGATCATCGAATAGGCTCCAAACCGGGCACCAATCCGCCTGAAGTCTTCACTTATAGCGTAACGCTCTGCAAATCTTTCTGGGTTGATAGGGTCTAAATTGGGTCTCCAAGCAAAACCTGTGCAAGGGACATAGTTCCCTAATCCATTTTTCGTATCTGGGTCTGTAAATAGGATGTCCCAGCCCTCTTTTCCAACGAGTTGATCGAGCTTTTCAATGAGATCGGAGAGCATGTGTGGATTTTGCCGAATATCGATGTCATCTTCCATCACCCAAATCGTCTCATAGCCAGAGTCCCATGCATCTTGGAGGATAGATAGATGGCTTAGGACGATCCCTACAGCGCCTCTAGACATACAATGGCAAAAATAGGTTCTCCCATACGTTTGAACGTATTCGTGTTGCGCTTCCCCTTTTAATTCGGGCTCATAATAGGTCCCTTTAGCTCCGGTAGTCATCCATGGTTCATAGTTGACTCCCACAGCATTGATCACATCCAGTGGAAGTTCCCACCCATTTACTGCTGAAAAACGGTAAGGGTATATCCCCCAAATCGCCAATTGTTGCGCACAACGGGCAAATTTTTCTGGTCGTTGATCTAAATTGAGGACATAAATGAAGTCGATATTTTTCATGTCGTGGAAATCCCCTTTATTAGGTGCAGGTTTGAAGTGCTCTTCAATCCCAGCAGATAGGGTTATAAACACGCTCAATAGAAAAAAGAGGGTAAAATGCACGAGTTTCTCCGATAAAGCGAGCATCGTACGGAAATAGCAAAAAAAAAGAAAGAGATTTTTAAAAGGATTTCTTATGATATTGCACCATGAATTCTTTGTTTTTTTTTCTTCCTCTGATTCTTTTGGGGACACCTCTTCGGGTCCCTACAGATTTCTATTCTGGCGCTGAGAAAAATGGGGATGATCCGGGCTATGCACCACTGATTGCCGATAGAACATTTCGGACGCTAAGCGATCACATCATCGATCAAGATGCGGAGTGGTTTGATCCCTCCAGCGTAAAGCAAGGGGATATCATCTATCTCAATCTTTGGTATATCGAATGGTTTGCGACTACCGTCCATGATCAGATCGAATTTCCCTATATTCTCCTCTCTTGCGATGTGGGAGATTGGTATCCCAATCCCCAATTTCAGAAACTGCTCTACGATCCGAAGCTGAGCGCCTGGTTCTGCCGAAATATTGTCTTCAGTTACCATCCAAAGCTTTTTCAGATCCCTATGGGGCAAACAGATCGGTATTTCGGTTATCACTGGCTCCCGGTTTTAGAGGATTTAAGTGGACAAAGACCTTTTGAGAAAATTCATCTGCTTTACATGAATTTTCTCCCACGCGAATTTGGAGATCGGAAGAAAATTGTTAGATTATTTGAGAATAAGCCTTACTGCTTCACAAGGACTTGGAGCGATCAACCCTACTCTTCTATTACAAAAGGGGAGTACTACAAGGAATTGGCAGCTTCTGAATTCGTCCTTTCCCCTTTTGGGTTAGAAAGCGATTGTGTCCGTACCTGGGAGACACTTATTTTAGGCTCGATTCCGATTGTGGAGCACACTTTTCTCGACCCCCTTTTTGAAGATCTCCCTGTATTGGTTGTCCATGATTGGGAGGAGATTGATGAGGGGTTTCTCAAAGAGAAAAAAAAAGAGCTCAAACTCAAGAAATTGGATAAAGCTTTTTTCGGTTATTGGGAGCGTCTAATTAGAGAGACTCAGGATAAGGTGAGAAAGGGGGACCTTTTTTTTACTCAGCCCGAAGCTGCCCAATTCAATCCAGAAGAGCTCGCCGATCTTTTAGCGATTTTAGAGAGAAGCGGACAAACTAATTTGGTTTATCGGGGGTTCCTCTCTGCAATTCATGCTCTCCAAATTGCTCAAGCCCCTTTTCTCTCAAAAATTCAACTGTTCGACCCTTGGGGAAGTCAGCAGATGGTCCGCTCTTTTGTAAAAGATCCGATTCTTTTAAAAAATCAGAAAAAAATCACATTTTGCTCTTTTAAAACTTTTGATACGCTTTTTCCTCTTCAAGCTTCTCAGAAACGCCCCATTTTTTTTGATTTTTCTTTCTATAGAAATTCTCTGATGTGCGATCCCGATCTAAAGAAAATGCGCCACAGCCTGAAAAAAGATCTTTTTGATCTTTATGCTTTAGCTTCTCCAGGAACCCTCTTCTGCGGGAATAAGATCGAGAACGAATATGTGCAAAAAGTATTGAATAAGCTCTCCAGCGAACTGAACCTATCGATCGAGCGGAAGGGGGATTTTTGGTTTTTTGTTAAATAGTTAAAGAAGCTCTTTAAAAGGGAAAGCGGCCAAGATCTCTTTTCTTGGATTTCCTAATTTCCACCAATAGCAAAAATCCCATCCTCGGCAAATGAGCCCTTGCGGGTCCCACCCCTTCTCACCGTTTTGCAAAATCTGAAGAAAAGGGTAGAGTGCGTTCCTATAGACTAAATTGATCTCTTTAAGAAGACGATCAAATCTTTTGGAAAAAGAGCCGTAGTTGCCAGCAAAATTCCCATTTTCTGCTTTAAGAGAAATTACATAACCTTCAGCATCGACTCGATGAGCATCTGATAAAGCTTTTTCTATCGTTCGGACCTCTTCCACGATTTGTCTAAGGACTTCCCGTCTTTGTTCCAAAACCCAGCTTATTTGATCCGGGTGCGGGAGGGCGCTGGAAATAAGGGGAAGGGAGAGCTCCCTCTCTTGATGGGCTTTCTTCTCACAGGCTATCAATTTTTGGTCTAAAACGGAGAATGAATTTTCACGATCAGGGTCCCAGTAAAGATCGATGATTTTGGAAAGCTCTGATATTCTGGGATCGATTGTCATAAATTGAGAGGCGCCATTATATGGCTGCACCATTTATTATGAAATAAAAAATAGCTATCTGTTTAACAGCTTCTAAGGTTGTGTTTTACAAAAAATTCTTGAGATAGGTTCTGCAAAAAAGGGTTGCCGTAAATAGGTTTCTGTAGATTGATAGTGACCTATTTACGGTAGTCAATTTTTGCCTTTAGAAATCGCCTGAGGGATTTTTGTTAAGGAGCACTAAATAACACCCGTTTATTCCGTCTTTTCGACAGTATTGGTGTTTTGCTTCCTACTGCAGAGAGACTTTTGTGATAGGAGCTCTTCATTTTTTCAAATTTGAGCAGCTTATCTTGAATTTTGAAACTCGCAGACCGTTTATCTTGGAGCTTCAAACTATCCTTTTTCGCGACAAGGAATTGATCCATGTGCATCAGGTGCTGCAAGAGGCTCTCTTGCGTTTTGTTAAACGCGTCGATTTCTGTTTCACTTAAATCTTTCAGGTCTACTTTTTCGATCACTTCAGCATTCCGTATCAGTTGATCCAGTGTTTCGTCAATTTCAAGTAAAATTTCTTCACCGACCATTAAATCCACCTTTTGTCAGGTTATATAAAACTGTTCTTCGATTTAGTTTTTGCCAAATTTTTTATAAACCGGCAGATACTGAATTTGTAAACAGTCCTTAAATTTCTCCATAAATCAATCCAATCTTTTTTTGACAGAATTATTTTTTTTCTTGATTTAAGTTCCATTTCCGTAATAGTTGGTCTTATGGGAAGAAATTTTATTTTTTTAAATGCAGTGCAGTTTTTAGATGCGGTGAATGAGAACCTCTTCAAATACATCGTCATCTATTTTTTAATTTTTTATCAGGGGCACGAGAGCTCTTCGGTGATCATGTCAGTATCGGGGGCAGTTTTCATCCTCCCTTTCCTCCTCTTTTCTTCATTAGGGGGAGTTTTTGCAGATCGCTGGAGCAAAACAAAGGTGATCAAAATTACCCGGCTGATTCAATTGGGTATTATGATTGTATCTTTCGCCCTGATGATGGTTTTTAAGAATGAATTGATCTATATTTTGCTTTTTATTTCAGCTGCTTTAACAGCTGTTTTTGGCCCTTCGAAATATGGGGTTATTTCAGAACTTGTGCCGAAAGAAAGCCTTGTAAAAGCAAATGGGTACATTGCGGGATTTACTTATTTTGGAATTATTTTAGGAACAGCTCTAGCCTCTCTTCTTGATACATTAACGAACGAACATTTCCCATCGATGATGAGTGCTTGTGTATTGATCGCTTTCCTTGGAGTGGTTCTGAGTTGCTTCATGTCTGACACAAAAGCGATTGATCCAGAGAAGAAATGGCCCCCATTCATCTATACAGAAATTGCCGACTCCCTGATAGATATGTATAAAACTCCATATATGTTGACCTCTACTTTTTGTTACTCATATTTTATCTTTATCGGAGCTTTTGTTCAGATGAATATTATCCCCTACAGTATCTCCACTCTCGATGTTAAGCCGGTAATAGGTGGGTATTTTTTCTTATTTACTTCGGTCGGGGTTGGAATCGGTTCCTTAATTGCCTCGAAGACCTCGGGGAAACTATCTAGTTTGCCATGGTATAATTTAGGGATGTCGATTGGGTGCCTCTTTTTCACCCTTTTCCCGCTTCCTTTATGGCTCAATGTTATTTGGTTGATCGGTATTGGAATTTTTGGAGGATTATTTTTGGTTCCTCCTCAAGCTTATATCGCCACCAATAGCCGTCCTGAAACCAGAGGGAGGAATTTTGGAGCAGCCAATTTTTTCAGTTTTTTCTTTGCCCTTGTAGCTGCGGCTGTTCTCTATATTTTTAGCACGATGATTGGATTGAGCCCCTCTATGAGTTTTGCTTGGGTGGGGATAGGCAATTTAGGAGTAACGGGACTTCTCTTTTTCCTTACGCGTCAAAAAAGAGCTGTAAACTAGTTTTGTTTATTCTAAAATCCCATTCCATGTTTGGATTCTGCCCGCTTGCATCTGGTTCTAGAGGAAACTGCCTTTATGTAGGCAGTGAGACGACCCGTGTTTTGATCGATGCGGGAATCAGCGCCTCTGAAGCGTTTCTAAGGCTTCAGGAGATCGGGGTTGATCCTGGAACCATCCAAGCAGTTTTGGTCACGCATGAGCATTCAGATCATATTAAAGGGCTCCCTGTTTTAGCAGCAAAACTCAAAATCCCTGTCCTTGCCAATGCAGAAACGGCTAAGGGGATCCACTCCATTTGTAAAGAACGGCTCCGTTTTAAAATTTTCACAACAGGGGAGTCGTTTCAATTCGGCGATCTCCTGTTTCACCCATTCAGCGTTCCCCATGACACTCTCGATCCGGTCGCTTTTATCATCCAAATCGGCTCTTTAAAACTTGGGATTTGCGCCGATCTTGGCCATGTCACATCTCTTGTGAGAAAACATCTAGAAAATTGCGATTATCTCTATTTAGAGGCAAACCATCAGCCCTCAATGGTTCACGCGTCCAATCGTCCAAAAAGTTTAAAGCAGCGGATTTTGGGTAAGCAGGGGCATCTTTCGAATGAAGAGTGCGGACATTTACTCAGCTCCGTTTTCCATCCAGGATTAAAACATGTCTATCTAGCCCACCTCTCTTCTGAATGCAACGCGCAAGAGGTCGCCTTGAAAGTAGTGACTGAACTTCTATCTGCCAAAAATCAGGCTGTTGAGCTCTCTATCGCTCACCAAGACCAAGTTTCTTGCCCTACCTATTTTTAAATTTAACACTCTTTAAAGCACACCGCATAAAAGTGATGGATCGAGAAAAAAAACCGGAAAAAATAGTGATTACAAAGCGAAATAAACCTGTAGCTCTGCTTGTTCCTATAGAAGAAAAGGAAATAGTTTTGTTCGGCGCTATGAAAGGAACGATTGATGTTTCAGGGGATATTATTGCTCCTATTGGCGAAGAATAGGATACCGATTCTTGAGTCACGAACGGTATAAGAACCTATCCTCATAAAAGTGTTTCGTCGCTTTCTAGTCTAAGTTTAAGACATAGCCATCGCCAATCCATTCTACGGGGCAGGGGAGATGATTTTCCCGTTCCATTTTTTCAAATGTGAGGAGCTGCGCGTCGGTGTGCTCTGGGTCGTGGTGAATGACTAGCCATTTTCCAGGTTTGATTTCTCGGATAAGGCGGGCTCCATTTGAAAGAGAGGTGTGCCCCCACCCCTCTTTATCTTTATATTCATTGGTTGAGTATTGAGCTTCGTGAATAAAGATGTCGCATCCCTTATGGAATTCAATAAATCCTTTTTGCGATTCGATATGGACTTCATTATCACTTACATAACCGATCGTTTGATGGGGAGTTTTAATTTTAAAACTATAAGTGAGCGTCGTGTGGTCGGTTTTGTAGGAATCCAATATGATCGGCCCTAATTGAATCGGATTTTTTTCTTTCAAAATTTTGAAGCTCAATTTAGCTTTGACCTGATCTAGTTGGACCGGAAAGAACTCTTTTTTTAATAGGTCGTCGAATATTTCTCTCGGGTCCCGAGCATCTCCGTGAGGGGCCCAAATAGTGATCTCCACCCCTTCTCGATAAAGGGGTTCAAAAAACGGGAAACCCAAGATATGATCCCAATGAAAATGGGTCAAAAATAGGTCGAATTTGTTTTCATGGATCAAGGTCAATCCCAGGGGGCGGATTCCAGTGCCCGCGTCAATAATAAAGTGGGTATCTTGGTACTGCATCTCTACGCAGATCGTGTTTCCACCAAAACGTCTATATTCTGGGCCACTGACAGCGCAAGAGCCTCTTGTGCCCCAGAATTTAAGCATCTTCTTCATTAGACTCTTCCTCAAAAAGGGCTGGTTGAACATTTCCGCTACTGATCACTCGGCGCGGTTTAGCCCCCTCTTGGGGCCCAATAATCCCGTTTTCTTCAAGTTCATCCATGAGGCTCGCTGCTCGGGCATAGCCAATTTTCAACTTCCTCTGAAGGAATGTGGTCGATGCGCTTTTAGAGGCGACCACTAGAGAGAGGGCTTGATCGTAGAGGGTATCTTTCCCTTTCGGTTCATCATCATCATTGGCTGTACTATCTAGGGAGCGGAAAGCATCAAAAGAGGGGATCAGGTAGTTCGTTGGGCTTTGAGCGCAAATGGAATTGATCACCTGGTTGATCTCATCATCGCTGATATAGGCTCCTTGCGCCCGGACAAGTTGAGAGGAACCTGGAGGGAGGAAGAGGAGGTCCCCGTTTCCTAAAAGGCTCTCTGCTCCTGTATCATCAAGGACGATTTGGGAGTTGATCCGGCTGGCGACTTTAAATGAAATACGGGTTGGGATGTTTGCTTTGATGATTCCAGTGATCACCTCTCTAGAAGGTCTTTGTGTCGCCAAGATCAGGTGGATCCCGACCGCACGGGCCATTTGGGCGATCCTTGCAATGGGCGTTTCTATGTCGGCGCTGGAGACCATCATCAGGTCGGCAAATTCGTCGACAATCGCCACGATAAAGGGCATCTGCTCTGGAATCGGGATGCTGAGGGATGCCTCGAGCTCTTTATTTACTTTGCGGGTGTTGAAAGCGCCAATATTGCGCAAACCAAGCTGTTTGAGGATCTCATAGCGGACCTGCATCTCTTTAACGAGCCATTGGAGCGCTGCATAGGCGCCATGAGGCTCTGTGATTACTGGGGCAATCATATGGGGAAGACGCGAATATTGGGTCAATTCCACTTTTTTCGGATCGACCATCAGCAGTTTCACCTCATCTGGGCGCGCGTTCATCAAGATCGACATGACAATGGTGTTGATACAGACCGATTTGCCAGATCCTGTAGCCCCTGCAACTAGGCAGTGGGGCATTTTTGCAAGATCAGCAAAAACCCACTCCCCATTGATCGCTTTACCAAGGAGGACCGGAACGGTGAGCTTTCTCGTTTTTTGCTGATAGTGGAGGAGCATCTCTTTGAAGCTCACTTCCTGCGGATGTAAAGCGGGGACCTCCACTCCGACAGCTGCCTTTCCCGGAATTGGGGCAACGATACGGATCGATTTGGCTTGCATGTTCAAGGCGATATCATTTTCAAGCGCTTTGATTTTTTGTACTTTCACGCCGATTGAGGGGTGGATTTCAAAAGAGGTGATGGTGGGGCCACTATTGATCTCTCCCACTTTTGCCTCAATCCCGAAGCTCTTGAGCGTCTCTTCTAAGACAGCCGCCTGCTGCATCAGATCTTTCTTCAATGTGGGCTGATCGATCTTTCGGCTCGGCTCGGCGAGGAGATTAGGCGAGGGGAGTTTGTAGGAGGTGTCTGTCCGGACCATCAAGCTCTTTGTCGGAACAGCTGGAAGCTCTTTTTTGGGCTGAGGAGCCTCTTTTTTAGGCGGCAAAGGCTCTTCATTGATAATCGTCGGTTTGATCTTTTTTTCTGGCTTGATGATCTCTTCAAGTTTCTTTTTAGGTTCCGGGAGGTTGTTGATTTTGAGCCCTGTGAACACTTTAGCTGCGGGGATCTCCGCGGCTGGCCGTTTCTGATTTACCCCTAGCTTGTTAAACCAGTTTAACACCCCTTTCATCCCATTCCAGAATGCTTTTGCGTTGGAGACGATTCTCACGCGGGTTAAAAGGAGAAAAGAGACAAGCCCTAAGCTAAAAAAAATGAGCGTTGTCCCAACTGGACTTAAGGTCCTTTGGAGGTTGATCCCTGGAAGATCGGAAAATAGGTAGTAAAAGGGGAATCCTCCCAAATAGAATCGGATCAAGGTTCTCGGGTAAGGAGACATCATTGCGAGGGTCTCAGAGACGACTTTTCCGCTCCAGCCTCTCGCTTTTTCAGGGTAGGTCTCTGCGAATACGGTGAAAAGCATGCAAGTGCAAGAGAGGAGAATCGCAAAATAGATATGATCAGCGTGGAAAAGTTTTTCCCCTTTTAGAAGACGGACCCCTAGCCAGATGCAATAGCTGGGGATCAAGTAGGAGCCGAGGCCAAAAAGAGATTCAACTCCTAAAGCGGCGATATAGCCCAAATAGCCGAGCCAATTCTCATCTGGATGGAGGAAAGAGAAACTCCATAGTGAGAGAAAGCCTAAAAAGCCGACAGAGATTAAGAAAAGCCCTTGCGCATCTGGATTTAGCGGAGGATTCTTTTTTTTAGCCATGAAATGCGATCCACGCAAATAACCCTACCCCTAGACAATACCAGGCGAAAGGTTTCACTTTTCCCGTTTCGTATACCCAGAAGATGAAACGGACGCCGAATAACCCCAAAATAAAGGAGGCTAAAAAGCCAGCCGCATAACACCCGAACGACACCCCGTTGCTACCGCTCCCCTTCAGAATTTCGAGCGCTTCACCGCCCAAAATTGTAGGGATTGCAAGCAAAAACGAAAATTTCGCCGCTTCGCGCCACTCCCAGCCGCAAAACCTCGCAGCGGCAATCGTTGAACCGCTTCTTGAGATTCCAGGAATGAGCGCCATCGTCTGCATTACCCCAATGCATAACACATGTTGCCATTTTTTACTTGAACTGAATTGCTTTTGCTTTGAAGCGACAAATAAAAGGGCTCCAGTGATCATTAAAGAATAGCCTAAATAATTGGGTTCAGAAGCTGCCAATCGGAGAGGTTTTAGAAGAAAATAGGCGGGAATCAGAGGAATTAAGGCCAAAAAATAGAGAGCCATCAATCGAACGCTTTTCAACACTTCCCACACATCGCGCCACAAAAAAAGGAGGAGAGCTAACAGCGTCCCTGAATGGCAAACAAGATCGAAGAAAACGAGATGTTCCCCATCTCCAATCCCTAAGAGCCATTTAGCGAGTCTTAAGTGGGCTGACGAGCTGACCGGGAAGAATTCGGTGATCCCTTGAACAAGGCCTAAAATAATTGCTTGGACTAGGTTCATAGGCCCTTAGAAAGTAAAATGGGCGATCGACGGGATTCGAACCCGCGACATCTGGAACCACAATCCAGCGCTCTAACCAACTGAGCTACGATCGCCATATGAAATAGATGTTAAATATTACTCAAAATGAAGGGTATTCGTCAAAAGGAAACGGTATCTTTGCTTCAGGGAAAGGGAAAAAAGGGCAAAAAGGTAGAAGGGGATGACCCAAGCGGGAAACCCTTCGACCCGGATCGAGTAATCGAGGGGAAGGGGTGGATAGGAGACGAGATCTAACAGTTGGGCCGTAAAAAAATCTGTAATTCCAAAGAAAGGGGTTGCTAGGGGCGGGAAAAGGAGGTAGGCGACAAGAGAGATAAGGAGGGCAAAAAGGGCTGAGCTGACAAGAAGGGGAAAAAACAAATTATAGAAAAGAGAGAGGAGAGGAAACGAGTGAAAATGGTAGAGGATCAGGGGTAAAATCGCCGCATTGACCGACAAAGTGAGGATCAACCCTTGTCTTAGAAAAGAGGTGAGAAGGTATCCATGCTGGGCCAATCTATCTAAATGATCTGGATTGTGCTCTTTGAAAAGGGTATAGACCCAAGGCTTAAAGAGGGGTTGAAAGAGGAGAATCCCGATACAGCTTAGAAAACTGAGCTGGAATCCGATCTGCCCGCTCACTAACGGGTCGAGAATGACCTCTGCCGCTAAGGCCGCTCCCAGCAGATTGAGACCGCTACCCTGGCGGCCGATCAATTTCCCCACAAGATAAAACGTCGCAGTGAGCCAGCTCCTTTGGACAGCGGGCACTGTTCCAACAAAAAGAAAGTAGCCGTTGATCGCAAGCAACAAAGTGGCATATTTCCAGCGGTGTTTTAAAAAAAGACCGAGGAAAAAGGAGGAGAAGGCGATGAGGATCGCAAAGTGGAAGCCCGAAATAGCTAAAATGTGCTGCAGCCCCAATTTCCCGAATTCATAGCGGAGAGAGCGCTCCTCCACATCACCCGTAATCAAAGAGCCTAGAAAAGAGGCAACGAGCGGCCTCTTTAGCTTCTCTTGTAAAAAGAGGCGGAACCGCTCTTTCATCTCAAATCGGAGCTCTGCCAAACTCCAACTCCCTTTAACAGGGACCCACTCTTTAGCTTGGAACATGTAGTTAAACGGTCCCCGCTCCTTCAGCTTCCCCCGCAACAGATAATCGCAATTCGCCTTCGGATGCGCCTCATCAAAAGGGTGGTAGACCGTGCAAGGGACCTTTTGTCCATCTAGATAGAGAGACCCTTTATACATCAGCCCTTTTTTAAAGGGGGATTGATACGGTTGTAAAGAGTCGATAGAAAAATAGCCCACCTCTCCCTGAACCTCCTTCCCATAAAGAGACCAGCTATATAGAGCGCTAGCCGCGATCAGGACCAGAGGGGCAAAACGTTTTTGCAGAATTAAATAGAGTGCCCATAAAAAAGGCCAAATCCAATTCCAGGGAGCTCCCCAAAAAAGAAAACTGCTGCTTCCAATAAGAATAGACGTCCCAAACAAGAGTGCGGGTTGTTCATCCCAAAATTGAGTGTGGTCGAAATAGGAAACTACTATTTTGATATAAGAATCTAAAGATCTGATGGAAAATTTCAGTTTGTTTTTTGGTTTATTTCTAAAATAATTTTCTCTATTGAATTAATATAATTTTGGCAAGCTTCGTAAGCTTCTTTGTCTTGATTTATGTCTGTGGAAATAGAATTTAGTTTCTCTCGCATTTTTTTTAAATCTTCAAGATCAATATGGATTGCTTTTTTTGAATTTAATACAGAAGTAGCAATCCCCATGTAATGCCCATCGAGTTCAGTTAATTCGAAGATCCACTCTTCTAATTTCTCATTATTGCTATGAGATGGAAAAGGGGTGGAAAGATGAACATCTATTAAGTGACTTAGTTTCTTGAACATTGTTTCAATCCCAATAGGTTACAAGTTTTCCATTTTCTGTCCAGTAACCACCAATTTTTTTTATTGGCAAACCTTCTTCGGTAAGGGCTTGGATCTGAATCTTTATCCCCGGGGTACCATCACGTAGTATAACTTTAACACCTTTTTGTTTATTCGTTTCAAAAAATGACATAGCGTCTTGAGTGTATTGTACTGCCGAACGTCCTTTTCCATGCTTTTTTAAATGATAAATAATAGTTTCTGAATTGTCTTGAAAAGTTCCTTTGTGCCAAATTTCATTTAAACAATTTCCTTTTAGTTTTGTTCTTTCTTTTGATAAAATTTTTTTATTGAGATCAAGACATTTTTCTGCCCCTTCTAAAATCGTTTTTCTTGTTTTAGATGAAGCTAAAGCTTCTAATGTCGTGAGTTCGTTGGCTTTTTTCAGGTTGCGATATGCTTTAATTGCGCTAATAGAAGATTTGCAAAGGAGAATATCAGTTCCATACTTTCCTAAAATCTGACCGATTAATTTCCCTTTTTCAAATTCGGGTAATTCGTCATAACTTCCCGCTAATTTTTTTAACTCTGGAACAATATTTTGGAAATTTTGAAGATTAGTATTATTCTTGATATATTGAATGCATTCAATCGCTGCATTTGTGAAAGATTTTGATATGCCAATAGGGTCTGTAGAAAATGCCCAGAGACAATTTCCCATTCCTCTTAATGTGCTAAGAGTTTCTGGAATAAATTCTATTGCCGCCTGGCTTGTACCTTCTATAAGTCCTGTTGTGATTCCTTTGCTGAGTAATGAGAATTGTTCCCAAGAATTTGTATAATTTGGGTCTTGGCCCGTGAAACCAGAATTAAGAAAATCCTCAATTGCATTATCAAATTTGCCAAGCTCGAAATAAGCTTTTGCACGTTCAAAATAGGCTTCTTTTTCAACTGGATTTTTTTGTATTGCGGTAGTTAGTCCAATAATAGCATCTGAATAAAGAGAATATTCAGATTGTAGTTGTCCTTTAAGAAGTAATAACTTGCTGATTAATTCATTTCTAGAGCCGTTTTTCTCGCAAAAATCAATTAAAAATTGAATCTGACTTAAAGCTTTATCGTAATCTCCCAGTAGCAACTGTTCTAAGGCTGTATGAAATGAAGCTCCTTCAATTTGGTGGTTCTGCAGACAGTAAAGAAACATATGTCTAAAAAGGCGGTCGATTTTATCTATGATTTTTTCTGTTTGATCAGTTTTTTCATAGTATTCCTTCTCTTGAGATAATTGATTTGCTTCAATATCAGATATTTTTTGTTCTATTTCTTCGATTACATATTCAATTTTTCTATGTTTTGATGGCCATTCTAGTCTTTTTAATAGATGAAATTCGTTCTGGGAGTCGATGTATATAAACCTATATTCTTCTCTGTCAATTTCTTTGATTTTTGCAAGCAATTCTTTTTGATTATTAACAATCATTTTTGGAGATTTGACATAATAGAAATATACATCTTCTATTAAAGGTTGAGACGCTTCCAGAAAATGAGTATAAGTGGCTATGTAAAAAGTCTGATGCGGAATCTGGTCAATTGCTTTCCAGGAACAATAGTCTGTAGGTAAAAAACCATCTGTACTTTTCCAGTCCCATCTCACGTATTCAAATTCGTCTTTTGGCACATTTTTACCCCAAGGACTAACAAACCTTGTTTGTAGGGAGTCATCAAGGACTGTGCAGCTACCAAATACAGAATTAATATATTTAGAAAAAAGGGTTCTTATTTTAATCAGATCGGGGTCTTCATCGTCTCCACATCCTTCATCGCATTGGATCGACATCCCGCCGTATGAGATTTCATAGCCGCTATATGGCGAACTGATTAGGTTTTGTGTGATTGCGAGAAAGATGAAGAAAAGTCGCATAAAGTACCGTAGATAAAAAGAAAAAACACTTTAAGCAGACGTGTTATTTAGCGCAACCGAAACTACTACTTCGTTGCTGGACCGGTTGATGAGGCGGGTGCCTCTTTGAGCAGAAAAATAGGATCAAAAGAACTGCAAAATCGACTGAAAACTTTTATTGGAATAGGTTCTCATAGGTTGGAAATGTGTAATTCAAGATACAAGGGGACGCATGGGCATAATCGCTTTTGTATCCTTTAGCTTTGTCATGGAGATCTTTTAGTTCCTCTATCCCAGGATCTAAATGAGCGTGATATATGGAAGCTACAAGTAAAGGGATCACCTCATCTTTAAGAATATAACGATCAATCAGCCCAGCTCTCCCATTTGCAGGGATTTGCTTCCCATTGTTATAGGCCTCGAAAATACTCGCTCGTATTTCGGCAATTCGTTTGGGGAAAGAGGGGATATCCTTTTTTTGTGATTCTCTCCAATCTCTAAGTTCCTCTCTTGCTTCACGGGCACTCTTATAATTCAATAAAGCAAAAAAAGCGGCTGATGCACTCAATAAAGAATAAGCGATGATGAAGATCCCGCTTAAGAGGGGGGTAACAGCCGCCGCTAATAGAGCTAAACTAATGATACTCCCTCCAGCTACACTTAAAATAGCTACATTTCTTCTCCCTTCCCAGAACCCAATCGCTTCATTGATAAAATCTGCATTGGGAACGGAAACTCGGATTACTTTATCAATCAAAAAAATAGAAGGGTTTTCTGGATACGGTAATGTAATACGTTCCTTTAAAGGCAAGCTGATTTGCTTAGAAATATCGTAAATAATTCCTGGAGGGGGAGTTTCGGTTGTCCAGCATAGTGAAATGTCCCAATTACTGTGGTGTGGAGGTGATAAACCTTTTCCTATTTTGTGAATAGGACCGCCTCCAGTTAACCCACCGAAAATCGGAAAATGAGTCTTGAATTGATCGCATAAAGCAGCTGTCATTTCTTTTCTCCTTTAATAAGAGAGAAGAGCTTAATAAAAATTTGATAAAAAGAGAATTACTTCTTAGAGTGTGCTTCAAAAATAAATTTTTATTGTTTTTTGGATTATTTTCGCCTCTTTGCACAGAGAAATAGGAGAAGAGCCATTTGATTAGGACGACAAGGTGGTTTCAGTCCTTTATATTTTTTTGTTAGGGCGCTGTAAAGGGATAGTTCGTTTTATCTAAAGCACAGAATTTTTCATTTTTTGGATCTGCCCGGCAGATAGCTTTTGTGAGTCGATGGAGCCGCTCTACTATAGAAGGGTGGGAATCGAAGTCAAAAAAATGGACATGATGGTGATTCAGAATTTGTTGCAAATATTCCCATAAACCTATGGCTAATTCATTTTGTTTCATAGTAAGGGCGTCGGCTTCGAATTCTCGTTCCCGGACGCGGAATCGATTCATTGTCTTAAGCTCATCTGTAATCTTACCGGCGAGCTGCATTCTGGCCAATGGGAGGTGAGGAAGATCATTTACACCGAAAGAAATAAGAATCTTTTCTAATATCTGTTGAGCTGTTTTTGTTTTGGGGAGAGTGTTGAATGATGAATCCAATGTAGTTACTATTTCAGGGGCATCCCCTGGAGAAATCTGAATTTTCCCTTGAGTAGAACAAATGAGCCCACTTACAAGTTGATTCATAATCTGACTTGCTAATCGATTTTTTTCTCGCTGAAGAGGAGGGAGGGTCTCTATATCAAGAGATGTAAAGATGTTTTTTAAAAGTTGTTTAGCTGACTCTGTTTTTGGAAGCGCTTGGAAGCCTGAATTCAGCGTAGTTAATATCTCAGAAAAAACTTTTGAGGAGACGGGAATCTGCATTTTCCCGCCAGGGGAACAGGCATAATCTAACCACAATACAGAGTGGTTTAGCAATCCGTGAGCGATTTCGTGAGCAATGACCCCCTGGATTTGCCTTTGGGTATAGATTGTATCCCACCCATTCAGACTGTAGACAAGATCTTTCTCTACAACCAGTTTTTTATTTGGCAAAATGCCTGTGACCTTAAAGCTCAGGTCGTGAATGGCTGAGAATTCCTCGGGATGCGTTGCACCCATCCTTTGAGCAACGTTTCTAATCACCCCTTCCAATTTTACGAACAGGCGATCGATTATCGGTTGACATCTACAGAGAGCCAATTGAGCTGTTTTTAAAAGCAGCATTTGTTCCGGTGTTAATACTTCCCATGTTTTTTCGGCTGCGAGTTGTTTGCATTCTGTTTCACAGTCTCGATAGGCTGCTAATTCAGAGCTTGGGATGTTTAAGTCTTTAGATAAGGGCTCATATGAGGTCCCTAATTGGTTCTGTAGGTAGAGATAACGGGTAGCTAAAAGCGAAACTGATATAGCTGTGATAGAAAAGGTGTTGGATAGAGCCCAGCTGCAAGTTTTTTTTAATCCATACGTAATGTGATGGCAGAGTGTAGTTCGGCCGACAGGATATGCCATAATTTCCTTCTCTTCTTTTAGAAGAAAAAAAATTTAAAGTAGGGGGGCATTTATTACAATTACTTCTTCGGGGATTCTTCGTCGATGGGGCGGTTTATGAGGCGAGCCCCTCTTTGAGCTGAGAAATAGGAGAAGAGCCACTGCGTTAGGACAACGAGGCGGTTGCGGAAGCCGATGAGATAGAGGATGTGGATAAAGCACCATCCGAGCCAGGCAATTAGACCGCTGAATTGGACTTTTCCGAAAGTGCCGATCGCTTTTGTTTTTCCGATTGTCGCCATGCTCCCCTTATCAAAGTAGATGAACGGGGGGCGCGCATTTTTAGGGAGGCGTCTTCGGAGGATGTTGGCGACGTAGCGCCCTTGTTGAACGGCAACGGGAGCTAACCCTGGAAGGGGTTTCCCTTTTTTGTCCATTGCGCAGGCGGCATCTCCGAGGACAAATACTTCGGGATGTTCTGGAATTGATAGATCGGCATCGACGATGGCGCGACCCTGTCGGTCTAGCGGTACGTTGAGGGTTTTGAGGACGGGAGAGGCCTGATTCCCTGCTGCCCAGAGGACATTTTCGGTCGGGATGAAAAGCCCTTCAACTGTCACCCCTTCTGCATTGACTCCTGTCACCCTTTTCCCTGTAATGACATTCACCCCAAAGTGTTCCAGATAACTTTGCGCTTTGAGAGAAAGTTTTTCTGGGTAGACGGGGAGGATGTGGGGAGAGCCCTCAATGAGGTAGATTTTCGTCTTCGTCGTATCGATCCGGCGGAAATCTTTCAACATCGTGTGGTAGGCGATTTCAGAGATCGCTCCAGCCATTTCAACGCCCGTTGGACCGCCGCCAATGATGACGAAGTTGAGATATTTTTTTGCTTCAGAGATGCTGTCGCACCGTTCCGCTTTTTCAAACGAGAGGAGGATCCGTTCTCTCACTTTCAGCGCATCGGCGATCGTTTTTAGTCCAGGGGCAAACGGTTCCCACTGATCATTTCCAAAGTAGGAGTGGCGAGCTCCTAAAGCGATGATCAGATATTCGTAGCCGATCCGATCCCCATTCCGAAGAGCGACTTCCTGTTTCTCTTTATCAACCTGGGTCACCTCACCCATAATAATAGTGATGTTTTCGTAGGGGCTCAAAATTTCCCGAATAGGGGCGGCGATATCGCCAGGGGAAAGGGAGGCGCTCGCTACTTGATAGAGGAGAGGTTGGAAGAGGTGGTGATTGGTTTTGTCGATCAACCAGACATCGAAAGGGGAGTTCCCAAAAGCTTTTGCTGCACTAATGCCAGCAAACCCCCCGCCGAGAATCACAACTTTTGTATTCGCCATCAATTTTATTATAGTTGATGAAAATTTCTAAGGAAAGAAATTTTTAATTGTGTCACAGTGACGATATGAATTCTCTCATAACCCAATTTTTTTCTGGCAATAAGGACAACTCTTTTAAAGAAGTCCGCTTTCTAAACGAGGAGCCGAACGCGACTTGGGAAGAAATTTCAAAGGTTGCATTTGATTTGCCTCGCGGTTGGTTTGAATTAAGTAGAGTTTCTCCTCAAGATCGGGTAGAATTTACCCGCGATTTTTGGCTAGACCGGATCCCATATCATCCCCATGCCCATCCCGCTTTGTTTGAGTTTTTTGAACAACTCGATGACATTGCGGTGGTGCTAACCCGGAGAGTAGCAGATGAACCGATGGATGCGGAGCTAGTCTATAGCTTCGCCGACAGCAGCTCTTTTTTTCGAGGAAAACCCCCTGCTACAGAGGGGGATATTCAGGAATTAAAGAGTGTGATCGATGGGACTTTGCCTAGAGACTATATCTCCTTTCTTAAGATCCATAACGGATTTGGGAAACTATCAGAGATGGGTTTATTGGAAACTCAAGAGATTGCAGAGGCGAAAAGAAGGGTTTTTAACCTCTTAATTAAAACGGAAAAAAGGGTGAAATCGGGGGAATTAATTGTTGATCCCGGTGCATTAGTCCCGTTTTATGAGGCGCTTGGACTTTCTTCTTTTCAATGTTTTTACAGCGATTGGTATCCAGGCAGTGAAATGGGGAATGTATATTTATCTGGAATTGATTATACAATATCAGATGTTAGCAATAAGAAATTTTGGGTTGAAAATCTCGCTTTCCCCACTTTTTCTGAATGGCTTAGCTATTACCTTCAGGGAATGAATTTGTGTACTTAGTTCAACATTTATATGAGCAGCACGGAAAACATTTAGGCCTCGACTTAATTGCGGGGGCGGCAGGTTTAGCTCGTAGGATCAATAAACCCGAAGTGCACCGCCCAGGTTTAAGTCTCACCGGTTATCTCAAAGGGTTTGTCTCGGCCCGTATTCTCATCGTTGGGAAGCAGGAAATTGAGTTTTTACGGGAGTTGGAGCCAAAAGTGAGGACGCAGCGTCTTCAAGCTATTTTAACCCCCTCTACTCCCGCTGTCATTGTCGCTCGCGGTTTCGTCCCTCCAAAAGAGCTTGTTGCCCTCTGTGAAAAAGGGGGGGTCCCCCTATTTCGAGCCACCTCTACCGCAACCAATCTCTTAAGCCGGATCACATTTCTCCTCCTTGAAGAATTTTGCCCAAGCGTCACTCTCCACGGCACCCTTGTCGAGGTATTCGGCGTTGGCGTTTTAATTCAGGGGGAGTCTTCGGTTGGGAAAAGTGAAGCGGCTCTAGGCTTGATTGAGCGGGGGCACCGGCTGATCTCCGATGATGTGGTCCGAGTGAAAAAGAAAGAGGGCTCCTATTTAGTCGGTTCAGGGCCAGAACTCACCCGCCACTTGATGGAGATTCGGGGAATCGGAATCATCAATGTCGCCCATCTCTATGGCGCCGTATGCGTCCGTCCAGATAAAGGGGTCGACATCATCGTGAAACTCGAAGAGTGGGACGATCAACATTTCTACGACCGGGTTGGCCTCGATGAGAAATTTATCGATATCTTGGGGGTGAGCGTCCCTTACCATCTCCTTCCAGTGAAGCCGGGTAGAGACGTGGTGCTCCTTTTAGAGACAATCGCCCTAAATCACCGATTGAAAGACATGGGATATAACTCTGCAAAAGAGTTCAACGCAAAACTATTAGAAACCATAGCAAGACGACAGAAAAAGAGGTTGACGCATGAAAATCGTGCGTAAGGTTAAAGTTAAAAATTCACTTGGCCTCCACACTCGCCCTGCTGCATCTATTGTTAAGTTATTACAACCTCGCAAATCCTCTGTTTTTTTCACCTATAAAAACGAGACGATCAATGCGCGGAGCATTATGAGCATTTTGATGTTGGCTGCAAAAAAAAATACGGTGCTCGAGATCACAGTGGAAGGGGAGGATGCGGAAGCGACTATGCAGCATCTGATCCACGCATTTGAAATGGAATTCGGAGAAAAATAATGCCGCCCGGCGAAGAAGAGATCATTTTACGGGGCATTCCGATCAGTAAAGGGATCGGTATTGGGTTCCCTGTGTTTTTCGCCAGCTCCGAAGATCAAGTTCAAGAAATCGCGATCCCGAAAAAAGAGATTGAGATTGAGATCGATCGCTACAGGCGAGCTCTCGATTTAAGTCGGAAAGATATTGAGCTCCTCCAAAAACTTTCCCTCAATGAGGGTCCTCCAGAAATTGTCTCTATTTTAGGGACCCATCTCGAGATGATGCAAGATCCCCTTTTAACGAGTGAGATTGAAGAGAGGATCCGCGATCGGCAAAGGAACACCGAATCGATCTTTCAACACATTATCGAAGAGTATAAAGCCCGTTTTAGCACCCTTCAAGACCACTATTTCCAAGAGAGGGTCCGCGATATCGTCGATGTTTCAAGACGGATTCTTGGCCACTTGCGCCCCTTAGAACAGATCAAGATTGGGGGCGTGCCCCACAATTCGATCATCTTGACTCACGAATTAGTCCCCTCTGAAACGGTCGAGGCAAACGCCTCGTTAGTGAGCGCTTTTGTTACAGCTGTAGGAGGCCTCACTTCCCATGCGGCGATCATCGCCCGCGCGAAAGGGATCCCCTATGTCGCGAATGTCGATATTAAGCAGCTCAAAAAAGTGGAAGTCCACTCTATTATCGTCGACGGTTCTCAAGGGATCGTCATCCTCAATCCAACCCGCCAGACTTTGAAGAAATATCAGGAGGTGCAGAGAGGGCATCAGATGAGCTATAAAATGCTCAAGAGCGCTGCCCATCTTAAGGGGGAGACGATCGATGGGTATGAGGTGCGGATCTTTGCGAATTTAGAAAATCCGAAAGAGATCGATCAGCTGATGAAAGCGGGCGCCTCTGGAATCGGCCTTTTCCGCTCTGAATACCTCTTCCTGGCCCGTAAAGCTTTCCCGAGTGAAGAGGAACAGTTTGGTATTTATAAGAAGATGGTTAAAGCCCTGAAAGGGCGCCCCCTCGTGATCCGGGTATTCGACGTCGGAGGGGATAAAAAGGTTGAATTGCCCCCTGGAACTCCCGATGCAAAGTATTTTACAGCGATCGGCCCTGAGCTCAACCCTGCCCTCGGCTGTAGAGCGATCCGATTCCTCCTCCGCTATCCAGAGATCCTCCACACTCAGCTTCGCGCCATCCTCCGCGCTAGCCATTTTGGGGAGATCCATATTCTTGTCCCTATGGTCTCCGATATCTCAGAAGTGCGCCAGGTGCAAAAAAAAGTGGAAGAGATCAAAGAAGAGCTCCTTAAAGAGGGGATTAAAACAGCTGTCAAAATCCCGATCGGCTGCATGATTGAGGTCCCTTCAACGGCGATCATGTGCGATGCTCTGGCTGATGAGGTCGATTTTGTCTCCATCGGGACCAATGATCTGGTCCAATATGTGCTTGCCGCAGACCGGAGCAATACCCATACAGCTGATCTCTACTTCTCCACCCACCCAAGCATCCTTAGACTCATCCGGATGGTGGTTGCCTCCGCTAACCGGGCCCGGAAGCCGGTGATCCTCTGTGGAGAATCGGCCGCCGACCCGACGATGATCCCACTCCTCATCGGTCTAGGAATTCGGGAATTTTCTGTGGCAGCGCGTCATATCCCTCTCGTCAAACACACGATCCGCAAATGGCGGATCCTCGAAGCGTGCCGCCTCGCTGAAGGGGCCCTTGAGTTCGCCTCGGCTCAAGAGCTCAAACAATACCTCGCTAACGAGACGGCTAGGTAGATCGCAATTTTTTCCACCACTCTTTCAATTTGCTCGGAGGCGATGGGGGTTCCTCTTTCTGATCGGCGATCACCATGTCTGCTCCAATCTCGTCGAGTTGAGCCGCTCTCTCTTCCTTTTTCAGAAGAAGCGGGCAGTGGCTAATCAACCGTTCGGAAGGGGTTTCTACCCAATTGCCTTTGAAGTTGATCGATTCCACTTTAGGCCACTCAGCCTCTTCGATAAACTGCGGGATGTAGGTGAGATCTAAATCGGAAAGGTCGAGAGTTTCCACTAGCGACCCATAATGGGCCCCTGTTTCGCTTGGTGTATTGAGCAGTTCAATCAGCTCTTTGACCGTTGAGGGGGGCTCTTTATCTTTAAAGGCTCCCACTCTAATCAGCTCTTTTCTGATTGCCCAGCAAGAGCGGTGGAGATTTTTATAACCTTGTAATACTTGATCGGCCCACATAAATTGTTTTTCTATATCTCGTAGTTCATCTAAAGCGAAAGAGGAGCCAATTTTACCGAGGAGTTCGTTATAAAATAGGGCAATCGTCTGTATATTCGGGTGTTTATTGTGTTCTGGAATAAAGCAATTTCTATTGCTCTCTTTTGGCAATTCTATTCTCCGGTTCGCTTCTTGGATCGCGAGATCCTTTGCATAGGGGTCAAGAGAAGGGACGACTTGAAGTTCAACCCCTGGGCGAGCTTTTTGGAACTCCTCGACGGCAAAAGGATCAATTCCAGGAGAGTCTAAAAGGGAGAGCTTTTTAAGAAAGGAACACCCTTTTTCTAAATATTTTAAACCCCTTGCTGTTAATTCTTTGCAACCCACTAAATCGAGTGTTTCTAATTTAGGCAAAGAGGCGATCCCACCCATCGCTTCATCAGAGAGGGGAATATCTTTTGCATCGATTGCGGTTAACTCTCTCCATGCATCCGGCCCCCTATCCTTTAAAAACAGATCGTCGACCATTTTTGAAGTGAGGCCTGGCCGTTTTTGTAACGAGAGGCTTGGCACATCCGCCTCTTTAAGAGTGTTGGGGCAAAGTTGCTTCAGGGGTGCGGGAGCCTCTGCTATGTAATTCCCCGCTAGATTGATCCCTCCAACCTGTTCCCAATAGCCGCACTTTTCTATAAAGCGGGGGATATAGGTGAGCTCTAAGTGTGAAAAATCGAGATCTTTCACTTTTCTCCGCCTCTCATTCGCTGTTAGGGGGAACCGGGCCCCTGTAGTCTTGAATAGATTTTCTTCTTCGGCAGGATCGATATATTGGATCAGCTCTTGAGCTGTATAAGGGGGTTTTTCTTTATCCATCGGAGTAAAAAATCCAACTTCGATCAACTTTTGTCTAATCATCCAGCAAGAGCGGTGGATATTTACATAGGCTTGAAGAATTTGATCATACTTCATCCATTGTGTTCTCAAATCTCCTGTCTCATCAATTTGGAATTCGATGCCGATTAAGTTGAGTTTTTCAGCATAAAATTGATCAATTTTTTCCTTATTAGGATGGAGAGCATTAGCTAATTCTGGATAAAAAATGAAGCGGGTCGCAGCGTTTATTTTGATCCTCTCTTCAGCCTCTTCAATAGCCATCGCACTGACTGAAGGATCATGTGTCAACTCTGCAGTTAAGGCGACAGAGGGGCGGATTTTTCTGAATACTTCAACCGCAAAAGGGTCTATCCCGAGGCAGTCGATAACTGAGAGTTTCTGTAGAGAATCGCTCCTCATTAAATCTTTTAACCCTCTCATCGTCAGTGAATCACAATGAGAGAAGGTGATCTCTTTTAAGTTAGGTAACCCAGATAAAAAAGATAATACCCTATCTGTGATCGGAATTCCTGATAGATGGATTTCGGTGAGTTGTTCCCACCCTTTCTTATGTCCATCTTTTGAGAAGAGAATTTCAAATCTTCTCCAAGGAATTCCCAAAATTTTCCCCAGATAGAGGACTTTTAAATGATGGAGTTCTTTGAGCAGTTCAATTGTGGTTAATTCAGAATTGTCCCAGATCCGGGCGATCTCCATATTTGGAAATTTTCTAATTAAAGCATTGAGAGAATCATTCGAAAATCTCCCTGTTAGATTAAACCCTCTAAAGCCCTCAAAATTGGGTCTATTTTTTGTATAATTATTTTCTTCAATCACTGAGGGGTGTGGAAGTTTTTGGGTGTCAAGATCGAATATCTCAGGGAGCGATTTTGTAGATAAAATATCATCCGCTTCTGGGATCTCAGGAGGCGGTACAAGAGCACGGCGAGATTCGGCGACTTGCGTGACTTGAGACGGTCTTACCATGAATGCGCGGAGATCTAGAAGAGAAGTGTCATAGGGATCAGATGTGCCTAAGAGAACTGAAATAGGCTGGGTCCTTCCTCGGTTGATTTCTTCAATTGTTTCTTGAGGGATCTGGTCACACTCCCGAGTACTGATCGAAATCGGGAACAATTGATGGGCTCCTCTCAGACAAAGGAGGGCCGCAGGAGTTAGACGGGCGCAGAGATCAAAGTTTACTTTCCTAAGAACTTTGCTCGCAGCCAACTGGGTGACAATCGATTCTGTGACTGGCGCTTCTGTAGAGAGTTCAAATTCTTCCAATTGACTCAGAGGTATGACTTGAATCCCTTTTTCTGTGATTCGGGTACAGAATCGGATCTCAACCGATTTTAGACCTTTTAAATCGGCAAGAGAAGCGATCCCCCAATCTGTAACGTTTGAACAATCTAGAAGGGCGACTCTTTGTAAGGAAGGGAACTTTCTCACAATCGCTCTCAATTGTTTGTCTGAAATAGAGGTGCCGAAGAGGTTGAGTGTTTTTACCCCTTTGATCTCCTCTTGAGATACAACCAAATTTTGGATCTCTTCTGGAGTAGGGAGAAGCGGCATAATCTCCATCTCTCTATCATTATTGGAGATCCGCTGATCTGTCTCAGATTTTTTATTTGGAAACAGGGCATTCAGACTGGATACATCGAGAGATTCCCCTTTGATTTTGCTTTTGATTTCCTTAGGCATTTTGAGAGGCTGTGTTGCAACAGCTTCCCTTGGTGTATATACTGCTACAGGTTCCAAAGGAGCCCCTGTGCGTGCACCCTCGATCGCCTCCTTCATCATCTCGGCCAGATCCTTCCCATACTTGGAAAAATCGTTCATCGACGAAGAGTCGAAAAGGGGAGCAGAGGTCTTTTTTTTCCGTAGAGTTCCTGCTGGGCTTGGCTCCTTACTATCATCTGTGGTTAAAGAAGTGTTAGGAAGGGGGGTGGCTAAATGAATGTTTGGAGAATGATGCTCCTGATTTCTAAAGACAAGGGTCGCTGTCTCTGGCGTTACAGCTCTTTCTAATGAAATAGGGGTCGCTAAAGGTGACGATTGCGCGGAGATTGCAGGGGTAGTTGAAGGTTTTGTTGCTGAGTTTTTAGAAGTAGGAGGAGGAGTTTTACGTTCTTCTAAGCTTTGCTCTAAAGATTGGCTTGATCGATGAATTGTTTCGCTCGGTTTAGTGGAAGTTGTTGGCAGAGTTGATCTGTCTAAAACCGGAGCTTGTAAATTGAGAGTAGAAGAGGGGGGAGTCATTTTTCTTGGGGTTTCAGAAACAGGTCTCGGAGATCCCGTTATCGTTGCTTCTAATTGGAGAGGAGAAGCTGCAGGGGGAGTTGATTTATCCAAAACTGGAGCTTGTAGATTGAGAGTAGAAGAGGGGGGAGTCCCTTTTCTTGGGGTTTCAGAAGCGGGTCTCGGAGATCCCGTTGGCGTTGCTACTAATTGGAGAGGAGAAGCTGCAGGCGAAGTTGACTTACCCAAAACCGGAGCTTGTAAATTGAGATTAGAAGAGGGGGGTGTCCCCTTTTTGGGGGAGCTTTCGTTTGAGCTAGAAACTTCAGTGCGAACAGGGGGAG